>DATJYW010000182.1:0-30023 GCA_035499435.1 Candidatus Acidiferrales bacterium
AGAATGTCACAGGATCCTAGGGCGTGGAAGCCCCGATTTTATTGGGTGCCGGAGTGACATCACGAACCCCTTGATTAGCAGGCCTTCGACCGCTATCCTGTTCTTGTTCGTTAACCATTTGGGTGACTTCTGAGAATCGGCCCGCGAAGACTGAGAACTCCGCGGACCTACTGTTTTAACGCAGGATTCTCAGGGGTCCCAAATGGCGTCACACCTCAGCCGAGCAGCGCCGCGTCAGGGACTGTGCATAATCTAGGTACAATCGACCAGGGAAACCTTGGTCTCGTCGCACTAAACTAGTCCATGCTTCTCAGCCAAACGCCAGACTTCTTGAGCCCATTTAACTTTCCAGCCCAGATCCTTGGCGAGATGATCGATGCGCAATTCAGTGCCGTTATGATCGACGGCGTATGCGCGGCCTCGGCCAAGGCGAATGGTGTGCGCACGCAACCAGGCGAGGAGACGCTGAAGGGCTGATTCACCGGGAATAGGGTCGATGAAAAAATCGTGCTGATCAACCGGCGTTGGCTCCCAACGAGCTGCACCCAAGTCATGCATCAGCTGGTCGACCGGACTGATCGCGTTACGTTCATTGCGGCTAAATGGCGCCCTGCCAGTTCCAATACTCATAGCGCTCTCTGGTCGTAGTGCGACAGCACAGTCCCGGAATGGTCAGCTTGAGACAGCAGTGAGCAGTAGTTCCAGGGGCCGCCATATTTGGCCGCCGAGTGTAGTTGAATGCGGGCTGACGGCACGTTGTACCATTGTTCACCTCATATTCAACCGAGGATCAAGGTAAACGTCGTTCAGAGGGATTTGGAAAAGTGTCGAATGCAGTGGGTAGCCGTCCCTGGCCACCATGTTTTCAAGCACGTACAACCCCGCAACCAAAGGCAGCGACGCGCGCTATAATCCCGATTAATGGATGTGGATCTCCGAATCGGAGTCTACTTCACCGTGCCCCTGATGGTCGCTGTCATGCTGAGGGGGCAAAACGGTCCCACCTTCTCCTATGTCTATACGCGAGCGAGCGTTCATCATCCGTCCGCAACTGTGCCCGGAGGGGGACGTTTTCCCGCGGACGCCAGATTGTTCTTGGTCTCGAACGGACTCAAACGGGAACTTGCATCGGGTTTCGCGTCATCGGCCGATGCGTCGGTTTCTTTCGATGGCCGCCGCATCCTGTTCGCGGGCAAACGGAAGGCGGCCGAACCATGGCGGATCTGGGAGGTGGCTCTCGACAGCGGCACACCGCGCTGCATCACCAGGGACGACGAACCGGAAGACGCCATCGCGCCGTTCTATCTGCCGGACGATCACCTCGTCTATTCCCAACTCACTCCGAGCGGCTACCAGTTGGTCCGGATGGAGCTTTCCGGCGGCGACTTCCTGCAACTGACATACGGCCCCGGCAATCACATTGCGTCCGATGTGCTGCCGGATGGCCGCATCCTGTTCGAAGCGGAGCATGCGAGCGGCGCGCGCGACATCTTCACCGTTTATCCGGATGGTACGGGCGTGGAAACCTACCGGTGCGATCACGGGCCGGACCGTCATGGCGCCCGGCAACTCATGTCGGGCGACATCATCTTTGAAACCGGCGGCCGGCTCGCGCGATTCACCTCCGCGCGCGCCGTGCAGTTGGACATCGCGCAGCCCAAGGGAGAGATTGCCGCACCGATGGCCGAGATCGCCTCGGGCGATTGGCTCGTCGCCCTGCGACCGGCCGCTGCGACGCCGTATGGAGTGTACCGCTGGCGCGGTGGCGAGCCGGTCCTTGTAGCTGCCGATGCGGTGCAACCGGTGGTCGTGCGGCAGCATCCGGCGCCGAAGCGGTTTCCCTCCGCGATACGTGAACGGCCCGGCGCCAACCTGCTGTGCCTGAACGTCTACAGGTCGCCCGCAGCGATCGCGGGAGGGACCGTCACTACCGTGCAGGTTTGGGCGCTGGACGAGAGCGGTTCCGCCGTCGTGCTCGGGCGGGCGCCTGTCGAGCGGGATGGATCCTTTTACGTGCAGACGCCCGGTGAGAAACCGATACACTTTGAATTGCTCGACCGGTCCGGAAAGACGGTCGCGGCCGAGAAGGGCTGGTTCTGGGCCCGGCGCGGCGAGCAGAGAATTTGTGTCGGATGCCACGCCGGGCCGGAACGGGCGCCGGAAAACGCAGTGCCGGAGATTCTGCTTCGCAGCATCGAGCCGGCAGCGATGGGAATATCCCTTCATACCGCTCAAGGAGGCGCAAAGTGAGATGCAGGCGGGTTTCCCTTGCCCTTCTTTGTTTGGCCGCGGCCGGTGGCCAACCTCCGATGGGCCCCATACGATTTGAAGAAGTGACCGAGCGGGCCGGCATCCGCTTCACCCATAGTTTCGGAGCTGAGAAGCTGGGGTCGCTTCTGGAAAGCACCGGCGGCGGCGCCGTCTGGTTCGATTACAACAATGACGGGTTGATGGACCTGTACGTAGTAAGCGGGAAATCCCTTGCAAAGGGGATGCACCCGTATCCGCTGCGACAGCCACCATCTGTGCCGCCGCACAATCACCTCTACCGCAACGACGGCAAGGGCCATTTCACGGATGTCACCGACCAGGCGAAGGTGGGCGGCGACCTCTTCGGTATGGGCGCCATTGCCGCCGATTATGACAACGACGGTCACACCGATCTGCTGGTCACCGGCTATGGTCGCGTAATCCTCTACCGCAATAAAGGGGACGGTACATTCGAGGACGTGACGGAGAAGGCAGGAATCCAGGTGACGGGCTGGTCTATCGGCGCCGCCTGGCTGGACTACGACAAAGACGGCTGCGTGGATATTTTCGTCGGCCGGTACGTAAAATTCGACCCGGAGTATCGCAACTACTACGCGGCGGACAATTATCCCGGGCCCCTGGACTACGAACCCGAAAGTAACGTGCTGCTGCACAATAACTGCAACGGAACCTTCACAGACGTCAGCGAGAAGGCGGGTATCGCGCGGCTCAAAAGCCGGGCCATGGGAGTGACGGCGGCCGATTTCGACAGAGACGGCTATCCGGACGTCTACGTGGCCAACGACAAGACCGAGAATTTCCTGTTTCACAACGAGCAGAACGGAACATTCAGAGAGATCGCCGTCTCCGCGGGCGTGGCATATGGCCAGCGAGGAGAGAACACGTCTGCCATGGGCCCGGTATTCGAGGACTTCGATCACGACGGCATGGTGGATCTCTGGGTGTCCGACTCCAAATACAACCGGCTCATGAAAAACGTGGGCCGGCTCAAGTTTCAGGACGTGACCGACCGGGCCGGCATCTCACAACTCGCCGCGCAGTACGTGAGTTGGGGGACCGGCGTACAGGACTTCGATAACGACGGCTACGACGACATCTTCATCGCGCATGGCGGGCTGATCCACATGGTCCCGCAGGAGCACTCGGTCTTCAGGAACGTGGGTGCGATGAAATTCGACGACGTCTCCGGCGGCGCCGGTCCGTTTTTCGAGGTGAAGAGCGTGGCGCGCGGCGCGGCCTTCGCCGACTACGACAACGACGGCAAGGTGGACGCGTTCATTCTTAACCTGGGCAGCCCGGCATTCCTGCTGCACAACACTTCGCCCGCAAAGAATCACTGGATCGCCGTTAAGCTGGTGGGGCGGAAGAGCAATCGCGACGGCATCGGCGCGCGTGTGGAAGTGGTGTCTGGAGGCGTGCGGCAGCAGCACGAGCGTGTGGCTGGTTCCGGATACCTCTCGCAGAACGATCCGCGAGTGCACTTCGGATTGGGCGCGGCGGGGAAAGTCGACAAGCTCACAGTCGCCTGGCCCAGCGGAATTCAGCAGGTGGTAGAGAGCCCCGGCATCGATCGGGTGGTCACCGTCGAGGAGAAGTAACATGCGGGTACGGACCGCGCTGCTGATCCCGGTGGGGGCGCTGGCCTCGATCGCGGCCACCGTGCCCACACCGCGCTATCCCTCCCCGATTGAGTTGGCTGTGTCCAAAGACGGAACGCGGTTGTACGTGGTTTGCCAGGGGACCGACGAAGTGGTCGCATTCCAGCTCCCCGCGGGCTCGATCGTGCAGCGCATTCGCGTGGGACGGCAGCCCAAGAGCATCGCGTGTTCCGCGGACTCGAAGCGAATCTATGTAGCCAATTCCTGGAGCGACAGCATCTCCGAGATCGACGCTGCATCGCTCAAAGTGGTCCGCACACTGCCGGCGGGAGCGGAGCCGACCTCGGCGGTGCCGGACCGCGTGGGGCGGTTCCTGTATGTGGCCAACCGCATCGGCGGCGATATTTCGGTCGTGGACCTGGCCAGCGGCACGGAAGCCAAGCGGCTTGTGGCGGCGCCGGGCGCGAGCTATCTCTCGCTCTCGCCCGACGGCAAATCGGTTTACGGCACGCACATCTATCCGAGCTCGCGCAACTTCCGCTCACCGCCCGAATCGGAAATCACGGTGATCGACGCCGCGCGGCAGATGGTTGCGCAGCGCATCAAACTGCACAACGCGGCAGGCGTCTTTCACTCCGCGGTTTCGGCAGACGGGCGGCTGGGCATGGTCGCGCAGTTGCGCCCGAACAACCTGGTCCCCCTGGCGCACGTGGAACACGGTTGGGCAATTGGCAATTCGGTTTCTCTGTTTGGCGACGACGTCGGCGAGATCGTGCAGATCCCGATCGACGAACTCGACCGCTATTTCACGCCGCCCTTCGGAGTTGTCATCGCACCCGATAAGAGCGCCGCCTACATTTCGACCACCGGTTCGGACAGCGTGACCGTTTTGGATATCCCCAGGCTGCTGCAGTTCGTGCGTTCGAAGGATGCGACCGAACGCCGTGCGCTGGCCAGCGATCTTTCCGCATCGGCGAATTACGTGGCGGCGCGGATTCCGGTGGGGCTTGCTCCCAAAGGCTTGGCCCTTGCTCCCGACGGGAAGCGGCTGTATGTGGCCAACTACACGGGGGACACGGTCTCGGTTGTCGATACGGCTACGCGAAAGGTGCACGCCACGCTCTCGCTTGGCGAACCTGCGACGCTGACGCCGGAGCGTCGCGGCGAGCAGCTCTTCTATTCCGCCCGCTTTGCTTTTCAGGGTCACTTCGGGTGCGCCAACTGCCACATCGAAGCCACCCTCGACGGCATTTCGTGGGACCTGGAGCCCGACGGGTTCGGCAAGGATATCGTGGACAACCGGCCGCTCGAGTGGTTGGATGGCACCGCGCCCTACAAATGGAACGGGGGGAATCCGGACCTCTTCACCGAATGCGGACCGCGAACGGCAGCCTTCTTCTACCGCTCGCAGAGCTACAACACGGAGGAGTTGACCGACCTGGTCAAGTTCATCAAATCCATACCTCCGCGCCCGAACCGTTTTCGCCTGGCGAACGGGGAACTCACGCCGGCTCAGGAGCGCGGCAAGGGCATTTTCGAACGCACGCGCAAGAAGGATGGCACGCCCATACCGGAGTTCCGGCAATGCCCGGTATGCCACGCCGGACCGCATTACACGAACAACGAACAGGTTGATGTCGGCACCGGGAAACCGACGGACCGGTCGCCGGTCTTCGACGTGCCGCAGTTGACCAACATCGCTCTTTCCGCGCCCTACCTCCACGACGGTTCGGCGCGAACGCTGGAAGAAATCTGGACAGTTTTCAACCCCAAAGACCAACACGGTGTGACCAACGACCTCCAGAAGGACGAACTGAACGATCTGATCGAGTATTTGAGAACGCTATGAAGAAGATATGCGTGCTCGTGTTGTTCGCGGCCTGCGCTCCGGCAGCCCCGCCGGAGATGCCGCGCTTCCGGTGGGAGAACTTCACTACTGCCAACGGACTGCCCGACGATCACGTGTTTAACGTGGCCGCCGACGGGGACCGGGTATGGGCAGCAACGGAGAACGGCCTGGGACTGTACGAGGGCGGCAAGTGGAAGATCTACCGGCCCGAGGACGGACTGATCCATCGCGCCGTGTTGTTCGTGGCTCCGGATAAGCGCACCGGCGACGTCTGGATCGCCACCATGGGCGGGCTGAGCCGGCTGTCGGCGGGCCGCTTCGACAACTTCACCCAACTCAACAGCGGGCTGCCTAACGATGTTGTCTACGGCGTCGCGGTGGAGGGAGACAACGTGTGGGTGGCTACCGCAGCGGGTGGCGCCCGAATGAATACGCGCACCGGGCAATGGGCGCTATTCAACGAGCGCAATACGCCGATGTACGAAATTTGGACTTACGCCGTCAACGCGACGCCCAGCAAGGTTTACTACGCCGTATGGGGCGGCGGCGTTCTCGAATACGATCTGAAGACCGAGCGCTGGAAAGACTACAACGATCCCGACGGCGAAACCGAGATGGTGCTCTACAAGGACCAGGGCCTGATCCACGAAATCACGACCTCTGTGAGCTATGCGGAGAAGGACAAGATCCTCTGGGTGGCCACGTATTTCGGTGCCAGCCGCTACGACGGTCGCAACTGGAAGAACTTCCTCGACAAGGACAGCGGCCTGCCGAGCAATTTCCTCAACCAGGTGAAAGGCCTCGATGGACGGCGGGCGTGGTTCTCCACCGACAAGGGCCTCGCCTACCTGGATGGCGACAACTGGGCCGTCTACCGGCCGGCCCTGGACACACATAAACCGGAAATGCTGATTCGCGATGCCGCGGGAAACACCACGCCAGTAGCTGTGGAAACGGCGCCCGCGCACAATTACATCCTCGGCGTGGATATTCAGGGCGACGATATCTGGGTCGCAACAGCTAAAGGCTTGAGTCATGGAATCAGGATCAAGTAAGACATCGACGGCGATACTGGAAGAAATGCTGGCAAGAAAACCGATCAGTGCTCCGGAGATGCTCAACGAGGCGTTTCGCTACGCTCGCCCGAGTTCCTTTTCCCGCGGCCTGCGGGTGGATTTGAACGGGCTCGCCATCCTCTTGATATCGGGCACGGCCAGCATCGGTCCCACTGGCGAGACGCTCTACGTGGGAGACTTCCGCGCGCAGACGCGGCGCACCTACGCCAATATCACGGCCCTGCTGGAAGCCGAGGGTGCGACCTGGAAGGACGTAGTGCGGACCACCTGCTACCTGCGCGACATCGAGCGGGATTACGCCGCATTCAACGAAGAGCGAAGCACTTTCTACCGCGAGCAGGGCATCGACCCGCTGCCGGCTTCGACCGGAATCCAGGCTATCCTGTGCCGCCCGGAACTGCTGGTGGAAATCGAAGCCATCGCTCTTTTCCGCGCCGGCAAGAAGGAGTGACCGCTATGTCGCGCCCCTCACTTCTACTTCTGTTACTCGCCGCGGTCCTGCTTCAGGCGCAGCCTCCCACGGTCTGTTCGTGCGGCGTCAACCCGCCCGGACCGCCGCCCAATCGCGAGTTGCATCCTTACGCCAAGGCTCCCGAGGACATGCGGCCCTACGCCAGTTTCGCGGCGCCGTATTACGAAAATTACGGCAAGCTCGTGGAGTATAACGGCGCGGCGCGCGACGTGGCCACCGTGAAACCCGAACAGATCGACGAGGTGCGCATCGGCTTTCTGGGTCCGATCGAAGACCATCCCAATCAGAACCTTGGTTTGGCGATGCTGCACGGCGCGCAGCTTGCCCTTGACGAGGCCAATGCGGCTCGGGGCTACGGCGGCAAACCGTTCCGGCTGATGGTCCACAACGATCAGGCGGCGTGGGGCGCGTCGAGCAACGAGATCGTCAAGATGGCCTACGACGAAAAGGTCTGGGCCATGCTGGGATCCATCAGCGCCGATTCCACCCACATCGCGCTGCGGGTGACGTTGAAGGCGGAAGTGCCGATCGTCAACAGCGCGTCTACCGACCCCACCATTCCGGAGACGATCATTCCCTGGTATCTCACGACGATTCAGGACGACCGCGTGCAGAGTTATACGCTGGCTCGCCGAATCTACACAGACCTCGGCTTGCAGCGGGTTGCACTGCTGCGGGCGAACGACCGTTACGGACGTTTCGGCGTGCTCAAGTTCAAAGATGCCTCGCGCCGGCTCGGCCACCCGGTGGTGATCGAGCAGAAGTACATGCCCGGCGACATGGATTTCCGGCGCGCCCTGCGCATCATCGGCGAATCCGGAGCGGACGCGGTCGTGATCTGGGGCGACGCGGCGCCCGCCGGCGGGATCCTCAAGCAGATGCGGGAGATGGGAATGAAGCAGCGGGTTTTCGGCTCGTTCCGCGTTCTCGGCGACGATATGTTGCGCATCGCGGCTGGCGCGGCAGAAGGCCTGGAAATCGTGTACCCCTTCGATTCGACTCGCGACGACCCGGCCTGGGTCGCATTCCAGCACCGCTACCAGGCGCGCTATGGCACGCCTCCGGAGGCCTTCGCGTCACTCGCGTACGACACGATGAGCATCCTCCTGAGAGCAATCTGCGATGCTGGTTTGAACCGAGGCCGCATCCGCGACGCGCTGACCGGCCTCAAGCACTACAAGGGCGTCACCGGCGAGATGACGTTCGATCCGAATTGCAAGAACATCGTTCCCATGTACCTGGCGACTGTTCGCGGCGGCAAGTACGAATTCCGGCGGTACCCGATGGATGTTCCGTATGCGAAGGTCGGCGAGGCCCGTTACAACGGTCCGCCGGTCGCGGATGCTCCGCCGGGACCGGTACGGATCGGCATATTCGGACCAAATGCCGAACGGGAAGCCGCCGGCATTTCGAAGCTCCTGACGCCATACGCGGGACGATACGCGCTGACTGCCGTGCCGTCCGATGTTCACTGGGGACAGGCGTCCACCGGGTTGGTCAAGCTGATCTACGACGATCACGCCCTGGCCCTGATCGCCCTGGATCGGAACTCGAGCCACCTGGCCGAACAACTGGCGGCCAAAGCGTTCGTGCCTGTGGTTGCGATTTCCGCCGATCGAAGCCTCACGTCCGTGAACATCCCGTGGTTGTTCCGCATGCCGCCGGAGACCGGACTGGCCGACGCTCTGCGAACGGTGATCGGCGCCGCAGAACGGTCGGCTGGAAATCGCGAAAAGCTACGGTCGATTCTCGCTTCTACCGACTCGGGCGCGATGCCACCAGCGGCAAGATGAAACGGACGGCGGGCCGTGTGTTGTATTCCGCGCGGTAGGCGCGACGAGCTTCGTCATCCGGGTAGTGCTCTGGTGCCGGGTACGGATAGGCGCTCATGGCGTGGAACGGCAGGGGCTCGACGGTCTGCGAATCAGCCGTATTGGCATCGGAATCCTTGGCCCAGCCATCGATCAGCAGCAGGAAACCGCGCCGCCAACCTTGCGGTACGGGCGGCAAGCCGGTCGCCGGGAAGCATAACTGCAGTTCGTCTCCGGAACCCATGATGACGAAGCGGTCGTCCGGGGTGAGCACGAGATCTCGCACATCACCGTATCGCGTATAGCGGCCGGGGATCTGGTTCCACATCGTGTGGCTCGTCCAGTTGGCGTACTCGAAGGCTTCCGGCTGTTCCCTGCGTTGGTCGATGACAGTTTTTGAAAAGCCTCGCAGGCGCAGTTTCGCGGATTGGGCGTCCAGGCGCGTCAGGCGGACCGGCGGCGCGGACGCATCCTCGCTCAGAAAGATCTCGTCCCAGTACACGCACAGGTTGGTCACGATGCGGATTTCGCGCGAGGACGATAGAAACTTGCCGCTGAGGTCCACGGCGATGGTTTTCGGTTTCCCCGAGGGAATGCCCATGTCCTCCAATACGGTTCGCCATTGGCCGGCACGGTCTTTGACCTGCAAGTAAGGGAACACGAGCCCGCCGTTGGGGCGCTGTGAGGCATTCAGGAAGGTACTGCCGTCGGCCCAATCGACCCACCCGTGAAGCATCAGCACGGCGGAGTTGCGCGTCGCGGCCTGGACTCCGAAATCCAGCGTGAGCGTGTGCATCTCGGCTCTGCCGCTGTGATCGTGCATGAACTCGGATGCGTAGACCCGATCCTGGTGGAGAATGCTCTGCAGAACGTCGCGCCCGTAGCCGTCGTGCGCCGCGATCGGGTGAATGCGCCGCCGGCATCCGAACAGCCGGAACTCGGGAAACGGCGGGGACTTGAATTTCTCGTTGGTGAAGATGTCGATTTCCCCGGGATGGTCCAGCGCGATGAGCTGTGCCTGGTCGAGGTAGGTGACCTCGTGCAGTTCTTCGGTGACGCGGACCTCGTATCGGCCTTGCACGGCAGCCAAAGCCTCACCGGGAATCGACACGTATTCGTCGTGATCGACGGGAAAATAGCCGCCATCGCTGGAACTTGCGCCGAGCGGAGCGACTCCCAGGATGTCGGTGATGAACTGGAACGCCTTGCCATCCCACGTGAAGACCATCGGGCAAGAACCCGCAAGGCGAGGCGCCTCTTTGACCGGCAGGGCGCGGCCCGCGCCTGCTTCGAGCTGATTCTGAATCATGCCGTTGGGCCAGGTGATGCGCACGACCTCGGCGCGGTTGCGGCCGCCCATGCCGAAGAGCAGCGGCACGCCTTCATAAGCGGCCTTTTGGTAATGGTCACCGGACTTGATCTCCACCGCAGCACCGTCGGCTGTCTTGAGGTTCTTGACTCCCGTCAGCGCCACGCGCAGCCAGCTATTCCTGGTTGCCGTGCGATTCAACAGCAGATGAGCGCTGCCGTCCGGCGACACTCCCGCGACATCGCTCCGGCCGTCGCCGTCGAAATCCGCCTGGACGACAACGGCGAAGCGCAGGTATCCTGCGGGCCGAACCGGTTTGGCAAACCGCGCCAGGCCCTGGTTGCGGA
This sequence comes from Candidatus Acidiferrales bacterium, assembly GCA_035499435.1. GTDB lineage: Bacteria > Acidobacteriota > Terriglobia > Bryobacterales > Bryobacteraceae > Solibacter. The sequence goes on from DATJYW010000182.1 coordinate 10,734, forward strand.
GCACGCCGTCAGCCGCGACGAGATCGAGCAATCCGCGATTCTCCAGGTCGGCGAACGTGTAGGCGCCGTTGGCAGGCGTCGTCATTGCCTGGAATTTTCCTTGCCGGTTCCAGGCGAGCGAAACGCCGGCGGATGTGGAAAACGCGAGGTCAACCCAACTATCGTTGTCGATATCGATGGCATGCAGGCGCGTGACATTCGCCGGCAGAACATCGAGCGCCTCCGCCTTGAAATTGCCCCGCAACTGATCGCGAAATAGGATTCCCTTGCGGTCGGCGTAAGAAAACGCGAGGTCGATGCCCCTCGCGTCCGGAAAGCTGCGAAACGCCACGGCATCCAGGATGCTGGCCCGCCCAAACGGAAAGTGCGAAGTGTAGTCTTCGAAGGATCCGTTACCCTGGTTGCGCAGCAACACGGAATTGTCGCCAAGCAGAAACAGGTCGAGATCGTAGTCGTGGTCGAAATCGAGCCACACGGCTTTGCGAAACCGGCCGGACGGGAGCTTGATGCCGGAATCTTCGAAGGCGCCCTTCGTGTTCCGCAGAATGCGGGCGCCATCGGTGGTGAGCACGCAAAGGTCCACCAGACCGTCGTCGTCATAGTCTCCGGCGGCGACGCCAATCACGTCCTTGACCCCGAGATCCACGGGCTTGCTCGCGGGCCCGAGATAGAGAATCATTCCGCTCCGCGACCACGCCAGCAGGTCGGGATTGCCGTCTCCGTCGGCATCGAGTACCAGCAGCCCGGCTGTTCCGGGATCGAGCGAGCCTGCGAGCTTGCGATCCTCGAATCGAAGCGGAACTACGGGCGCGGTATCCCGCGCGGCGGGCGGAGCCACAACCGGATCGTACAACTCCGCGTAGGCGCACCATTCAACGTCCTCTTCCTGGGCTCCGGAACTCTGCTGCCGCTCTTTGACCGCCTGAAATTCGGCGAGGGCGGCATCGGCTTCGGCATCGAGACCGTGCAAGTTGTAATAGGAATAGATTTGGAATCGCGGCGCGACGAAGCCGGGATCCAGGCTCGCCGCCTGTCGGAACTGTTGGAGGGCATCGGTCCAGCGATCCTCGAGGCCGTAGAGCAGGCCGAGATTGTGGTGCGAGACGGGCTCATTCGGCACGAGCGCCGCCATGCGCTCGAACTGGCGAATGGCGTCCGCGTTCCGTCTCAGGCGCTTGTACGCAACGCCCAGGTTGAACCATGAATGTGGCACTGCCGGATCCTGCCTCTGTGCCTTTTCGAGCTCGGTAACCGCAGCGTTCAAATCTCCCGCGCGCAGCAGTGCGAGACCGTAGTTCAAGCGGTCGCGGAACGAGTTGGGGACGAGATCGAGCGCCTTCTTCAGTTCGGCGGGAGCGTCGCCGATGCTGCCGGGCGTCTCAAATAGCGCCTTCCCTATTTGGCGATGCCGCCAGAGTTCCTCCTCGGCCCTTTGCCCCGCGCCAGCCGGCAAGAAAACGAAGAGAGCCAAAACAGAACCGATGAGCAGCGCCGGCCAGGCCCATTTCGGCATAGACACATTGGAACGCGCCGCGGCTACCAAACCTGAACCGCCAGCACCTGCGGATGCCCTCCGGTGCGGTTCACGACCGGCACCCGTAGAACAAACTGTAGGTTCTTTCGCTGCCATCCAACGGGCAGACTGGTTGCCGCTTCGGCGAAATACTCGGGCCTGGTGAGAAACTCGCCCGCGACCATAGTCCCGTAATGAGTGATTCCGGCGGCCACGACTACGGGACGGTCGGTGGTGGTGTCCACTACGCGAGAGACGATCGCATAGTCCGCGCTGACGTCCCAATACGGCCACGCTCCCGTCAGCTTCCATTCCCTGCTCTCGGGATGCAGCCGGTCGCGCACGAAGTCGGTCGCATGCGCCTGGTCCTTCTCAAAGGTGAATCGCAACTGCCCCCCGGCGTGCAGGGTCCATTGATTGTCGAAGGCGCCAATGAGGACGGCGGGAGTCTCGCGCAGATCCGCGAAATAGGTGGATCTCTCGCCGCGAATGCGGTACGGTTTACCGTACTTTTCCAGCATCGTGGCAAGGCGCACCAGACAGATGACGTCGCCCATGGCAGCGTAGCGGTCCGGAAGGATGACCAGGTCCTTCTTGGGGATGACATCCGTCTCCGGATCCGATTCGTTTGGCGCGGTGCGAATACCTTGCAGCTCGTCCTGTGCCTGCGGGGATCTGAGATTGTAGACGATGGGCTGGCCGAGCGATATCAGCAGCGTACCCGGCGATTTGAGCACGGGGCGCCACAATTGATCTAAGGCCGTCTCCTTGGCTTGGGGAGAGAACAAGGTGCCGGCGGCTACCAACACCGCCGCGCCCGCAATGCTCAATCCGATTAGGGACAGCCGGCGGCGTTTTGGCGCGTCGGGGGAGTGTCCGCCGTTGGCATTGGTATGGAACTCCGCAATATAGGAGCCGGCCAGCAGATCGATGCGCGGCTCGGATTCGTGTCCGGCCTCCTGGTAGTATTGCGCGAGCTTCTTGCGGATCTCTCCAGCGGTGGCGCGGACCACCGGGTCCTGAGAGGTGTCGTAATCCGGCGTCCGCTCGAAAACGTCGATGCCCAACGTCCGCTCTTTCAACTGCGCGGTCTCACCGGTCAGAGTTTGCTCGACAATGTGACGGAACAGGATCTGGCACCGCCGGCTTCCGCGAAACTGCGGGCTGCCGAGGATACGTTCCAACTGTGCATGGATGGGTGCCGCCTTCTCGGGTGGCAATCCAGGCGACGAGGCTCGCGGATCCGTCTTCCGAGACATAGAGCCGTCTGCTACGCGTCATCCTAGCACCAATAACGGACGTAAGATACCTCTTTCCCGCCGGGCAGCCTGGCAATCCATAACCCGTTCAAACCAAAGGACCCGAAAAGGTAACATCCCGTAATGTTCTAACCGCGGGTGAATCGGGTCGATAGGCTGACATTCGTAGGTGCCCGGGCGCTGGCGATCCGTCGGCCGGCGCAGGGTCGTGCTCGAGGTATATCATGCGTCTCGACCGGATTGACATCGCGATCATCCTGGCTTACCTGGCGACTTCCGTCCTGGTTGGCTACTGGGTCTCCCACCGTGCGTCCCGTGACATGAAAGCCTATTTTCTCGGCGGAAACACGATGCCGTGGTACGTGCTCGGCGTGTCCAACGCATCCGGCATGTTCGATATTGCCGGCACGATGTGGCTCGTCTACCTGTTGTTCGTCTACGGTCTGAAAAGCGTCTGGATCCCCTGGCTCTGGCCGGTGTTCAACCAGATCTTCCTGATGGTCTACCTTTCGGCCTGGCTGCGGCGCTCCAACGTGATGAGCGGCGCCGAATGGATCACGACGCGTTTCGGCTCGGGGAAGGGGGCGCGGCTTTCGCACCTGATCGTCGTCGTCTATGCCCTAGTCAGCGTCATCGGTTTCCTGACCTATGCTTTCAAGGGAATCGGCAAGTTCGCCACCAATTTCCTGCCGTGGCAGCTCAGCGCCAACCAGTATGCCCTGATCCTTATGGGAATCACCACGTTCTACGTGGTGAAGGGCGGCATGTTCAGCGTCGTCGTAACGGAAGTGATCCAGTTCTGCATTCTGTCCGTAGCATCCATCGCCATCGGGCTGATCGCTATCGCAAGGGTGTCTCCCGAGATGTTGCATCGGGTGGTTCCGGCCGGTTGGGACAACCTGTTCTTTGGATGGACGCTCAACCTCAACTGGAGCGGGCTGATCGACTCGGTGAATTCCCGGATCGCCCTGGACGGGTATTCGCTGTTCGGAATCTTCTTTATGATGATGCTGTTCAAGGGCATCCTGATCAGTATGGCCGGGCCGGCGCCCAACTACGACATGCAGCGCGTACTCTCGACCAAGACTCCCCGCGAAGCGTCCCTGATGAGCGCCTGGGTGAACGTCGTCCTGATCTTCCCCCGCTACTTCCTGATCACGGGACTGACGATTCTCGCGCTGGTGTTCTACAACGACCAGATTCGAGCCATGGGCGATAACATCGATTTCGAAATGGTCCTTCCGTATGCTCTCGGAAGGTTCGTCCCGGTCGGCCTGCTCGGATTGGTCATGGCGGGACTGCTGGCGGCATTCATGTCCAATTTCGCGGCCACCGTCAATGCCGCGCCGCCGTACATTGTCAACGACATCTACAAGCGGTTCATCAATCCGGACGCGAGCCCCCGGACGTACGTGCGCCTCAGTTATGTGAGCTCGTTCGCTGTGGTGGTTGCGGGAATCAGCTTCGGGTGGTTTGTCGGATCGATCAATTCGGTGATTCAGTGGATCGTCTCGGCGCTGTGGGGCGGATATACCGCCTCGAATGTTCTCAAGTGGTATTGGTGGCGGTTCAACGGCTACGGCTACTTCTGGGGAATGATCTCGGGCATCGGCGCATCGTTGATATTGCCGGTCGCGCTGCCGCACACGTCGCCGCTCAATGCGTTTCCCCTGCTTTTGGCCATATCCGTGGCGGGGTGCCTAGCGGGCACCCTGCTTACGCTGCCGGAAGACAACGAGGTATTACAAAGCTTTTACAAGCGCGTGCGGCCGTGGGGCTTTTGGGGGCCGGTTCTCCGCCGCATCCAGGAGGAAGATCCCTCCTTCCGCCCCAATCCGGATTTCCGCCGCGACATCTTCAACATCGTGGTTGGAGTTTGCTGGCAAACCAGCCTGGTGGCGTTGCCGGTTTATGTCGTCATCCGCAGTACCCGGGCGGCGCTGGTGTCTCTGGCCGTGGTTGCAGTGACGTCGGCCATTCTGAAGTTCACCTGGTACGACCATCTGCGCGAGGGCGAGCCAATAACAGAAGTCGCGGAGTTGCAGGAACCGGCTCCCTCACTCACCGGGCACGCGTAAAGGACCGAGATATGCGATACGGATACTTCGACGACAACAACCGCGAGTACGTGATCACCCGCCCCGATACGCCTCTGCCGTGGATCAATTATCTCGGCTGCCAGGCGTTCTTCGGGCTGATCTCCAACACCGCGGGCGGCTACTCGTTCTATCGCGACGCACGCCTCCGCCGCGTGACCCGGTACCGATACAATAATGTGCCGTTCGACCTGGGCGGCCGTTACATCTACCTGCGCGACGACGAATCCGGCGGCTACTGGTCGCCATCCTGGCAGCCGTCCTGCCGCGATCTGGAAGATTACCAGTGCCGGCACGGCATGGGCTACAGCATTATCGGCGGACGCTATCAGGGTATCGGGGCGCGAACACGCTATTTTGTCCCGTTGGACGAGAATCTGGAAGTCTGGCAGTGTTCCATCACGAACCGGCGCAGCATGCCCGCCGCGCTCTCCATCTTCTCTTCGGTCGAGTTCTGCCTGTGGGATGCCCAGGACGATGCCGCTAATTTCCAGCGGAATTTCAGCACGGGTGAGGTGGAAGTCGAAGACGGCGTCATCTATCACAAGACCGAGTACCGCGAACGCCGCAATCACTTCGCTTACTTCGCGTGTTCCGCCGCGGTCGCGGGGTTCGACACACAACGGGAGGCATTTCTCGGAGCGTATCGCGGATGGGACCGGCCTGTGGCGGTGGAGCGGGGTGCCGCATCCAATTCCATCGCGCACGGCTGGGCCCCCGTGGGCTCGCACCATGTCAAACTGAACCTGCAGCCCGGCGAGACGCGGCAGGTCATTTTCCTGCTGGGCTATTTCGAGAACCCCGTCGAGCGGAAGTTCGATCCGCCAGGCTCGCAGACCATCTACAAACGCGGCGTCCGCCCGGTGCTTGCCAAGTATCTCGACGCTGCGAACGCGGAGAAAGCTTTCCAGTCGCTGCGCGGGCATTGGTGCGACCTCCTGGGCGTCTGCCAGGTGGACACCCCGGACGTGCACACCAACCGCATGGTCAATATCTGGAATCCCTGCCAGTGTATGGCCACGTTCAACGTGTCGCGATCGGCGTCGTTCTACGAGTCCGGCATCGGACGCGGCCTCGGCTTCCGCGATTCCAGCCAGGACCTGCTCGGATTCGTCCACATGGTCCCGGCGCGCGCTCGCGAACGCATCCTGGATCTCGCCGCAACGCAACTCCCTACCGGGGGCGCCTACCACCAGTACCAACCGTTGACCAGGCGGGGCAACAACGATATCGGCGGCAACTTCAACGACGATCCGCTGTGGCTGATTGTAGGAACGGGGGCGTATCTCAAAGAGACTGGCGACTGGAACATCCTGGACGAACCGGTTCCCTACGACAACCAGCCCGGCAGCGAGCAGCCCCTTTACGAGCACCTGGAGCGCAGCTTGCGCTACACGTTTTCGCGGTTGGGACCGCACGCTCTTCCCTTGGTCGGCCGCGCGGACTGGAACGACTGCCTGAACCTGAACTGCTTCTCAGATACCCCGGGCGAGTCTTTCCAAACTACGACCAACAAGGAAGGCAAGGTGGCAGAGTCGGTATTTATCGCGGCGCTCTTCGTGCTGGCCGGGCGCGAACTGGCCGCGATAGCTGCGCATCGCGGCCTAACGCAACAGGCCGCAGCCTGCCTGAATGAAGTCGAGCGCATGGAGCAGGCCATCGGTGACCATGGCTGGGACGGCAAGTGGTTCCTGCGCGCGTACGACGATGCCGGGCGCAAGGTCGGCTCCGCCGAGTGCGAAGAGGGGAAAATCTTCATCGAAACGCAGGGTTTCGCCGTGCTGGCCGGGATCGGGATCGAGGATGGCAAGGCGCGAACGGCGCTCGATTCCGTGCGCGAGCTGCTGGCCACCGAGCACGGCATCCTGCTGCTTCAGCCGGCATATTCCCGCTACTACCTGAATCTGGGCGAAATCTCTTCCTACCCGCCCGGCTACAAAGAAAATGCCGCGGTCTTCTGCCACAACAATCCCTGGGTGATGATCGCCGAAGCCCGGTTGGGGCATGGCGATCGCGCTCACGATTACTACCTGCGAATCAACCCTTCCGCGCGCGAAGGCATCGGCGAGATCCATCGCTGCGAACCGTATGTTTATTCGCAGATGATCGCGGGCCGCGACGCCCCCACGCACGGCGAAGCCAAGAACTCCTGGCTGACCGGGACAGCGGCCTGGAACTACTACGCGATCACGCACTGGATTCTCGGAATTCGCCCGTCCTACGACGGCCTGGAGATCGCTCCGGCGATTCCCGCGAGTTGGACCGGTTTCCGGGCAACTCGCAAGTTCAGAGGCACGACGTACCACGTCACGGTGCGTCGCAACGGTTCCGGAAACCGGGTGACTTTGGTGGTGGATGGAACTCGGGTCGCCGGCAACACCTTACCGCCTCCGCGCACTTCGGGCGGAAATGTGGTCGTCGAGGCAATTATCGGGTAATCGGATATAATTAGGTCGGTATGCTTCGAGCGGCGTGTCTGTTCCTGTGCGCCAGTTTTCTGCGAGCCGAAGAGCCGGTGAAGTTGGTCTTTGACCGGGCGGCAAAAGCGCTCGCGGCAGAGGATTATCAGGCCGCGGAACGGGGATTCCAGTCCGTTCTGCGCCAGGAACCGCGAAATGTCGGCGCACTCAGCAATCTCGGAGTGATCTATTCGCGCACCAGCCGAGCCGACGAGGCCATCGCCATGTATCAGAGGGCGTTGAAACTGAGCCCCAATGACAAGGCGATTCTCCTCAACCTCGGAATTGTATATCTCCGGCAGCAGGATTATTCCCGGGCTCTCCCGCCGTTCGAACGGGTGACGGTGCTCGATCCCGCAAATCTGCAGGCGCGCCAGTTAACGGCAGTGTGCCGCGCCTATGCCGGCAAGTTGGCGCCGGCGATCCGGGATCTGGAAGCGCTGCGCGCCGCCGCTCCGCATGACGAAAACATCCTCTTCCTGCTGGGATTCGTGTATCTGAAGAGCAACGAACCCGACAAGGCAAAGCCGGTCTTCGAACAGATGTTCGAGGCCGCCGGACCGGTTCGCGCGGAATTTCTCCTCGGGAAGGCTTACTATGAGTCCACGCAATTTGCCGAAGCAGAACAGTGTTTTCTGGAAGTGATCCGGCTCGATCCGGATTTTCCCGGAGTCCACTTCGAATTGGGAAAAGTCTACATCAGCCTCCGCCGGACCGACGACGCAATCCACGAATTCCAACTTGTCCTGAAACACACGCCCGACGACCCGGATGCGCACTACTTCCTCGGTGGCGTACTCGTCCAGGCAGGCCGCTTCGCCGAAGGCGTGCCGCACCTGATGCGGGCCAAAACTGCCCGGCCCGATTTCTGGGCTCCGTACTTCTATTTGGGTAAGGCCAAACTCCGCATGGACCAACAGGCTGAAGCGGTCCCACTGCTCAAGAAAGCGGCGCGACTGAATGGTGACGATGCGTCCGTGTACAATCTTCTGGCGCAAGCCCTGGAGGCGTGCGGCAGAACATCGGAAGCGCGCCAGGCGCTCCGGCGGATGGACGATCTGCGCGCCGCTGCCATGCAGGCCGGCACCGCAGACGACAAGGTGGCCGGAGCACACTGATTGCCCAGGTCCGCCTCGTCGGCCCATTCACTTTTCAGGATAAAAGGTCCTTCTTATCCGTATTTTCATAAGGCGCGGGAAATACTGGACAAAGCCTCGGACAAAACCGGTTTTAGCGGCCCGTAATCTACGTCGGGCCACCGGTTTCCCGATGTTCCGTTTCGCGACTGATTCTACAGCCAGTTATAGCATTCGGAGGCCGTAAGATACGGTATCGTACTTGTCCCCAGTTATTTTTCGGCCTACACAACAAGCGAACAGGAGTTGCTTGTTGAGGAGCCCGCGATCTGTGTAGCTCGGGGCGACATGTACGTGCGGCTCAACAATAGGGGCGCCTTTCACAGGAGAGAAACTCAATATGAAAGGAAGACGCAATTGGAGGTACACGGAGAGCGCCATACTGGCCCTTCTGCTGGTTCTGATGGCGCCAGCCCTGATGGCGCAATCCCAGAACATCAGCGGGACCGTTGTGGACGCTTCCGGCGGTGTGGTGCCGGGAGCAACAGTCAGGATCGAAGACGTTGCCAAGGGGGGCGTCGCGCGGCAGACGACCACGGATGACATGGGCCGATTCCAGGCCATCAATATCGAGCCGGGCAGGTACCAGATCACAGTCGAGAAGACCGGATTCAAAAAGGCTCAAGTCCCCATCACGCTAAACGTCAACACCAAAATGGATGTTGGCCTGATCCATCTGATGGTCGGCGACATGGCGGAAGTTGTTTCGGTGGAAGCGGATGCCACTCCGCTGGTCACGACCAACACGATGGAGAAAGCCTTCATCGTGGACCGGACGCAGATGGCCGAACTGCCAATGAACGGCCGCAACTTCACGTCCCTAATGAATACCATTCCGGGAATGACCAGTTCCGCGCAGAACGATTTCAATGTCAACTTCAACGACGTTTCGCAATTTCATTCCCTCGGCGGACGAGGCTCCCAGAATAACTTTTATCTCGACGGGTCGCCGAATATCGATGTCGGCGACAACCAGTCGCAGTACACGCAGGCGAGCATCGATAGCATCGCGGAGTTTCGCGTGCTTCAGAGCAGCTTCAACGCCGAATATGGCCGCAATGCGGGCATGGTGATCGCGGTGCAAACCAAGTCGGGCGCTAACAAGTTCCATGGCACGGCCTACGAGTATTTCCGCAACAATTGGCTCGACGCAAAATGCGTGCTGTGCAATACGCTGCAGCCGCAATTGCGCTACAACCAGTTCGGCGGCAATTTCAGCGGCCCGGTGTACATCCCCAAGGTTTCGCCCTGGAACAACAAGAAGGTCTTTTTCTTTTACAACCGGGAGATGACGCGCCGGACCAACCCGTCGAGTTCTTACGCGGACGTTCCCAACGCCACCATTTTGAGCGGCAACTTCACGCCCTGGCTGCTCTCCACGAACATGCAATATGCGCCGCAGTTCAAAAACGGCACGGTTTTCCAGCCGGGAACCGTCGTCCGCGACGGCGCGGGCAATATCACCAACGGCGTGCCCTTCCCGAACAACACGGTTCCACAATCGTTGTGGCAGCCGTTGGCTGCCAACCTGCTGAAGATCTATACCGGAATCCCGGGCTATACCAGCCTTCCCGCCGCCCCGAACCCGGGTTACGTGCGGTATTTCTACAACAATCCCGACGTGCTGGAGAAGGACCAGGACCTGCTGCGCATCGACTACGCGATCAGCAGCAAGATGAGCGCCTTCTTCCGTTGGGTGAACGATTACCAGAAAGAGACCATCCAGACCGGAATCTGGACCGGAGAGCCTTTCCCCATCCAGCCGCAGGCGCGGCCGAAACCGGGCAGCTCCTGGTCGTGGAACCTGGTGACCACATTCACGCCCACTCTCGCCTCGGAAACGATTCTGTCCTACAACCATCAGACACAGTCCCTCTCCGTGGTGGGCAACAATCCCCTGAATCGCGATGCGCTGGGCGCGAATTGGACGCAGCTCTATCCGGCTACCAACATCACGAACTCGGTTCAGGACGTCAACACCGGAGCCGGCGTGAACTTCTCGCTCGGCAACCCGGGATGGCACAACACCGGCAAGGATTACGCTCTCACCGAAAACGTGTCGTTCATAAAGGGAGCCCACACCTTCAAGTTCGGTATGTATTACAACCGCGACTTCAAGACGCAGACCGGCAACTGGGGGTTGGAGGGCAGCATCAATTTCGGCTCCTCCTCTTCGATGCCGAATGACACCGGAAACGGATTGGCGAACCTGATGCTCGGCAACTTCAACAACTTCACCCAGGCCAGCGGCCACGTCTATCCGTGGTTCCGTTTCTGGCAACTGGACTTCTATGCCCAGGACAGTTGGAAAGTGAGCAAGCGGCTGACCGTCGAATTCGGTATCCGGGTCCCCCACCTGACCCCGACCTACACTGTGGTGAGGGGCGGGACTGCCGGTGGCGAAGGCACCTGGACGCTCTATACCGTGGATGTCAGCAAGTACGACGCCTCCAAGAAACCGACGATCAACCTGTCGAACGGATACCTGGTCGGCGCGCCGATGTCGGTGCTGTCTCCGCTGGGGCTGGTCTGCGACCCCTGCTCGGGCACGTCTCCCGGATTCTCACCGCCGAAGACATTCGTGGAGCCGCGAGTCGGCTTTGCTTATGACGTGACCGGCGACGGCAAGACGGCCCTGCGCGGCGGCTTCGGCATGTTCAACGAACGTCTCCGCCAGAACAACTTCAACTTCGGAGCCGGCGCACAGTGGCCCAATCTCATTTCGGGCAGCGTGTACAACGGCAACGTCACTTCGATCAACACCAGTTCGGTTGGCAATCCGAACGCGCCCATCCAGCCGCCTGGAATGACCGTGTGGCCCGCGAGCAATACCATGCCAGCGATCTACTCCTGGTATGCGGGCGTACAGCGGCAGTTGCCGGCGAAGTTTACCCTGGACGTGTCGTATTCCGGCAACCACGCCATTCACCTGATGGAGCAGCGGCACATCAATGCTCTGCCAGCCGGCTGGCTGCAGAACAACAACCTGCTCCAGTCGGTAAACTACTACTCCAACGCGTTGCTGCCCTATCTCGGATGGGGCGACTTGACCTCGGTAGAGACGACCGGCTATTCGCGTTACGACGCGATGATGTTCCGGCTCAGCCGGCGCCTCTCCAACAACTTGTCGGTCAACTTCAACTACACGCGCGCCAATATCAAGGATACTGTCGACAACGACTCGGACGGGATCAACAATCCCTTCAACATCGCCCAGAACTATGCGAACGCGGGTTACGACCAGCCGAATGTGGAGACACTGGACTTTGTATACATGCTGCCGAAGGTGAAGGGTTCGTGGGACACTCCGGTTCTGCGGCAGATCTTCAATGGCTGGGAGCTGAGCGGCATGTTCCGGGCGCAATCGGGCGTGCCGATCAACGTCACCTCCAACGGCAATCTCTACGGCGTCAACGCGGGCACTCCGTACCCCAATGTCTCCGGCGATCCCTATGCGGGACAGAACAGCTTCCAATGGCTCAGTCCAGCAGCGTTCACTCGACCCGCAGATGGCACTTATGGCAATCTCGGACGCAACGCGCTCCGCTTGCCGGGTATTCGCAACATCGATATGAGCCTCATGAAGAACTTCAACTTCACCGAAAGTACGAGGCTGACATTCCGTTGCGAGGTTTATAACCTCATGAACCACCCGCAAGTCTGGGGCATCAACACCGGATTCAGCGGTGATACCCCCGGTAGCGCGATTTCGGCCAGCGACAAGAACTTTGGGCAGGCGAACTCCTATCGCGATGCCCGGACGCTGCAACTTGCGATCCGGTTCGCCTTCTGATTTCCGATTGGCAGAGCGACACTTACCCCGCCGCGCGCGCGGCGGGGTTTTTTTGTGTGTAGGCGCCGCGCCGGGTGCTAGGATCGTGCTTTACGGCGGGCGATTGGCAACATGACCGCCATCACCAAACTCGCGTGGGCCGCTGTGCTTGCGGCCGCTGTGTGGATGGCCGCCTTCGGCCAGAACGCGATTGCCCCCATCCATTTCACCTACCGGCCGATCGACTTCCGCCTGGACAGCTGTGAAACCCCTCGGCGCCATGCTCCGGAAACCATGGCCGGCGGAGTCGCCGTTTTCGATTTCAATAATGACGGTTACCTGGACATCTTTTTCGTAAACGGGGCCGACATACAGACGCTCAAAAAGACGTCGGCAAAATATTCCAACCGGCTTTTCCAGAACGACGGCGAAGGGAATTTCACGGACGTCACGGAGCACGCGGGCCTGGCCGGCGCCGGTTACGACAACGGGGTCGCCATCGGCGACTACGATAACGACGGCCACGAGGACATCTTCATCGGCGGCGTTCACGGCAATCGTCTCTACCACAACAACCGGGATGGCACCTTCACCGATGTCACCGAAAGAGCGGGCATCGCCAGGCCGGATGCGCAGTACGGACCCTTGTGGTCGGTGGGCGGCGCTTGGGTGGACGTCAATAATGACGGCCTGCTGGATCTGTTCGTGGTGAACTACCTGGCCTGGGACATCCAAACCGAGCCAGCGTGCGAGGCGGCGCCCGGCCGCCTGGACTACTGCCATCCCAAATTCTATAAGGCCACACCCAACCAGCTATTCATGAACAACGGCGACGGGACATTTCGCGACGCGTCGGCCGAATCGGGAATCCGCGCACACCCAGGGAAAGGAATGGGCGTGGGCATCGCGGATTTCGATCTCGACGGGTGGATGGATCTCTTTGTCGCCAACGACAAGATCTACAATTCCTTCTTTCACAATACCGGCGGCGGGAAGTTTGAAGAGACGTCCTTCCGCGCCGGCGTAGCAATCTCCAACGATGGACATTTCATCTCGGGAATGGGAGTGGATGCCGGCGATCTGGACAACGACGGCTACCCCGATATCGTCTTCGCCGCCCTGGATTACGAGACCTTTCCCGTGTTCCGCAATCTGGGCAAAGGAAAGTTTGCCGATATCACGGGCGCCAGCAACATGGCGCGGCTGAGCGCGACCATGGCCGGATATTCGCCCAATATGGCCGACTTCGATAATGACGGCTGGAAGGATGTGTTCGTCTCGCGCGGACACGTGCAGTCGCTCGGCTATTCGGCGCAGGTCCCGCAACCGAATACCGTCTTTCGCAACGCCGGCGTCAAATTCGCGGCACTCACGCAGGAGGCAGGTTTCGGCGCGCAGCCTGCTTCGCGCCATCGCGGTTCGGCCGTTGGCGACTTCAATGGTGACGGCCGCCTCGATCTGGTGGTCACTGCCCTTGCCGCTCCTGCCGAGCTTTGGATCAACGACAGTCCCGGCGCCAATCACTGGCTTGAGTTCCGCTTGGAGGGGACAAAGAGCAATCGCGATGCGATCGGCGCGCGGATCAAGCTGGTGGCCGGGGGACAGACCCAGTACAACCACGTGGCGTTCGCTTCCGGGTACGCATCCTCCAGCGCCGGGCCGGTCCATTTCGGTTTGGGTCCGGCCACATCGGCGAGCGTCGTAGAGATCCGCTGGCCGTCCGGCATCGTGCAGGAGCTGAAAGATGTAGCGGCTGACCGGAAACTCAGGGTCAAAGAACCTGCTCGCTGACGCGTTATGATACGGTTCGAGAGAGGCCGGAGTTGGCGCTGATTCAGTCCGCGTGGATGCTGCTGCCAGTAACCGCATGCTTGTGGTGCGCCGGGGATCCGCGAGCCGCCGCGGAAGCGAATACAGGCCTGGAGTTGGCGCGCGCAGGAAAATATGAACAGGCGATCGCACACTACCGGGCGGCGCTGAAGCTGGATCCGGCAATGCCGGGGTTGGAGCTGAACCTGGGCCTGGCGTATTTCAAACTGAACCGGTTTGGCGAGGCGATCGCTGCGTTCGAACAGGCAGTGAAGGGTGACCCGGCGAGTTTTCAAGCACGGGTACTGCTTGGCATGAGCTATTACGAAACGCGCCGCTTTCCGGACGCCGCGACGCAGCTCAAACGCGCGGCGGCCGAGCAGCCGGACAACACCGAACTGCGGTTCAGGCTGGCGCAAAGCTATATGTGGTCGAAACAGTATGAGGCAGCCAAGGAGGAGTTCCGTTTTTTGCTGGCCAAAGACCCGGATTCCGCGCCGGTGCACATGCTTTTGGGTGAGGTGCTCGATGCGGCCAACCAGCAGGAGCAGGCCACAGCGGAGTTCGAAGCGGCGGTAAAAGCGGGGCCGCATGAGCCGGAGGCCCACTTCGGGCTGGGTTATCTGTATTGGAAGCAGAAACGGTACGAGGAAGCGCGGAGGGAAATGGAAGCCGAGCTGGCGGATCAGCCGCAGCACACGCAAGCACTGGCGTACCTGGGCGACGCGGAGATGCATACGGGAAACGAGAAGCCGGCCGAGGAACACCTCCGCCGGGCGTTAAGGCTCGATGGCAAGCTGCGGCTGGCGCACTTGGACCTGGGGATTGTGCTGGCGGAGCGGAACGCGAACGATGAGGCGGCGAAGCATTTCCAGGAAGCGATTCGATTGGATCCGTCGAAACCGGATGCGCACTACCGGCTGGGGCGCCTGTGGCTGGCGATGGGGCGCGAGCAGGAGGCGGAAGCGCAGTTTGCGCAAGTGAAGCAACTGGCAAAGCCGGAGCAGCCGGAAGCGCCGCCGGAGCCGTTGATCAACGTGCCGAGGGGGAAATAAAGGGACTGGGGAACGGCCCCGCCCGCCTCAGAGAGCGCGAGCGGGGCCACAGCCGAGGTCGATCAGAAGAGGTCGATCAGAAATAGGCTTTCATGCCGAGTTGGAAGACTCGGGGGTCAAATGCGGAAGTGACCTGGCCGAAATTGCTGGCCGTAAAACTGTTGCTCACGTTTTGCCACTGCGTGTGGTTGAACACGTTGAAGCTCTCCACGCGGAGTTGGATACTGCTGCCCCGTTTCTCGCTGAGGAGGAAGCTCTTGAAGATCGAGAGGTTGGTGTTGAAGCGGCCGGGCCCGGTGACTGCGTCGTAGCCCAAGGTGCCCCATTGTCCGGCGGCCGGCTGCGAGAAGGCCGATGGATTGAACCAGGCGTTTATGGTGTGCGGATAACTGACACCGCCGTTCACGTTGGGCCGGTTTTGGCCGATCGGTAGGCCATTGCTGTTGGCGGCTCCGCCCAAGGTGAGATTCAGGGGCAAGCCGGTCATCGCGGTTACGTAACCCGCGAATTGCCAGCCGCCGAGCAACGAGCGGGCTGCCCGGCTACTAGCGTGCCGGAAGGCCGGGATGTCGTAGATGAAGTTGGCGTTGAATACGCTCGAGCGGTTGAACCATGCGGGTCCCGTTCCATATGCACGGCTGTAGGGATTGGCGATGTTCTGCAGGTCCCCGCCGCTGCCGTTGCCGGAGGAGGAATCGATCGCTTTTGAATACGTGTAGGCGGCCTGGAAGGTGAGATCCGACCGCAGCCGCGAGTTGAGGCTGACCTGCAGCGAGTTGTAATGGCTGTTGGCGTCATTGGCATACAGGGTGATACCGCCATAGCCCGGATATGGATTCACGTTGTTAAATTGGACGGTATTGTTGATGAGGGCCGGCAAGACGCCAGGCGATGGCAGGTTGAGCAATTCATTTTCGCTCTGGTGCCGGCTCTGCATGCCGACATAGGCGACGGTCAGCACGGTCTTCTGGCCGAGCGCCTGCTGCACGCCCAGACTGAACTGCATGCTCATCGGCAGCTTGTAATCGGTGTTGTTGAGGCCCTGAATGCTGGCCGGTAAGATCGGTGCTACGAGCGTCTGGCCGGTGAGCAGGCTGGTATTCGGACTCGACAGGGAAACGCCGCTGTAGGAGACGCTGTCGCTGAACGGGATGTTGGCCCCGGAGTTGTACATGTCGTTCCCCTGGATACGTTCGTACATGATGCCGAAGCCGCCGCGCAGGATAGTCTTCGCCTTGCCCGTCAGGTCGTATGCGAAACCCGCGCGTGGGCCGAAAGCCGCCCAGTGGTTGTTCACCAGACCGTTGGAAATGCCGTTCACTCCGGCAATGCCCATCCCGTTCCCGTAGAACTGTACTCCCTTCAGGATGGGATTGGGGCTGGTGATCAAGCCTGGGCTGGAAGGGCTGATGGTGCCGTCCGGCAGCAGGGTCGCCGCCTTACTTGGATCGTACAGGTTGGAGTAGAAGTTCGACATGCGGTTGGTGGCTTCATACGTGTGCGGAACCCCATCCCACCGCAATCCCAAGTTGAGAGTGAGGCGATTGTTCACACGCCAGTTGTCCTGAACGTACAACGCGTAAGACTTGTTGTTCCAGTGGCCGAAGTCCTGAACAGCTTGCTCGGTGTACGAGTTGGAAAAGCCGAGCAGGAAATCGGCAAAATCGTTTCCGGTGTAGGTGCCGTTAAAGCTGTAGGAGCCGTTGGTATTGCCGAAGAGTTCCTGGATCTTGGTGTACCACATGATGCTTGCGCCGATTCTAAGCTGGTGGGCGCCCTTGGTCCAGGAGAGGTCGTCGCGCCACTGGTACGAGTTGGCAGTGTTGGTCCACGGCCAGGCCTGGGTCTGATACTGCGCGCCGGTAGAGCCGGTAAGGTTGATTTGAGGAATGCGGTTATCGGCGTTTGGCCCGGGGAACAACCGGGGGATGCTCAGGCCGCTCGGCTGCTGGTACAACCCGGTGAGGGCGATATTGAGCCGGTTGCCGTTGTAATTGAACGCCACCTCATTAACCAACGAGGGGTTGATCGTTTGAATGATGTGACCCACGGCGCTATAGGTGGGATTGCCGAACGTGTTGCCGATGGTGGGCACATTGGCGCCGCTCCACATCGGCGTGGTGAAGCCCTGATTGATCTGCTCGGCAATGAGGTGCCCGAAGACCGTGAATTTGTCGGTGAAGTGGTGGTCGATACGGAGGTTTTCGTCCCTCAAGTCAGTCGGGGCGGTGACACCCTTGATAAATTGGGTGCCGCTGGTGGGGGCCGGGAAGATGCCGGCCTTTAGCAGGATTTGCGCGTTCGGGTCGAGCAGACTGGCTGGAATGGTGTTATTCGGGAACGACTGTCCCGGCGTCAGGCCGGCGGCCGTGAACTTCGCCAGAATCGACGGCGCCACCTGGGTAGCGGAGGGCACATGAATCGTCGGTCCGCCAGCCATATTGCCGCCATACCAACTGGTCAGCGGTACCGTCTGGTTGATGACGCCGCCTCCCTGCACGTACTTCCGCCATTCCATGTTGTAGAAGAAGAACGTCTTGTTCTTGTCCTTGTTGTAAAGCCTGCCGAAGGTGACCGGGCCGCCGAAGTTAAAGCCGAATTCGTTGAAGCGGAGTTCGGGCTTCGGTTGCGCGGCGGCGTTGGTGAAGAAGTTGCCGGCATCCAGCCAGTCGTTGCGAAGGAACTCCCAAGCCGCGGCATGAAGCTGTTGCGTGCCGGACTTGAGGACCAACGTCACGGTACCCGACGAAGAGAGGCCATATTCGGCACTATAGTTCGACGTGAGGGCGCGGAATTCGGCTATGGATTCGAGCGATGGCATGACGCTGAGACGACCCTCACCGCCGCGATCATAGTCCTCGCCTCCGTCAATGAGGAAGTTGCTATGGCCCGGGCGGTTCCCGTTGAAAGCCCATTTGTCGTCCGAACTGACCGGCAGTTGTAGCTGAAAATCGCCGCTCATGGCGTTGGAAACACCCGGCAGTAGTGTGGCTAGTAGATAGATGTTGCGTCCGTTTGTGGCAATATCCGCTACCTGCTGGCCGCTAATCAGAGAACTGACTTCGCCGGTATCAGTCTGTACCGCGACTTGTCCCGCTTCTACGGTGACCTCTTCGGTGGCGGCGCCGACCTGCAGTTTGAAGTCGAGTCGAACGCGGTCCCCGACCTGGAGCACCACGTCTTTCTGCTCCATCGGCCGGAACCCGGCCGCTTCGGCGCGCACCGAGTAATGGCCGATGTGCAGGCTTGGAGCGACGTATTCGCCCGCCACGCTGGTGGAGAATACGCTAACCCGCCCCGTTTCAGTGTTTGTGACCCGAATGTTGGCGTTGGGAACCGTGGCGCCGGTGGGATCGGTGACGGTTCCGACAATGGTCGCATCCTGAGCGGAAACCTGTAGAGCGACCACAAAAAGAACACTCAAAAGTACCCCGAATCGAGGCACCCTGCGATAGCTCATATTACTCTCCTCGAGCGATATCGCTCGTCCAACCAGAACGGATGTCGAGCACGAAGAACGACAGCCACTTAGGCCTCACGTGGCTTCAACTAACCAATTCCTGATCGAAAGTCTAGGAGTGGCCTGTACGGCTTTCAAGTAGCGTACCGTATGCTACGTGCAAAAAAGCCCCGACGCAGGCCGACGGACGCATGGAGTCCGAGATTGCCGTAGGTCTATCGGCGGGACGGTGACGGCTGCCGGATGAGCCGTCGGAACCCAGCAATCGACATTCCCGATTGCGCGCAGAGCCGCGCCCGGCCGGCTGGACTACCCTGGATTACGCGAACTTTCCGGTGTTCCGCAATCTGGACAGAGGAAAGTTCGCCGATATCACAGGCGCCAGCGGCATGGCACGGCTGAGGCAGTCGCTGAAACTCACGAGCGAGTCGGGCTTCGACGCGCTGCCCCCTCCGCGCCACCGGGTTTTGAACCTCACGACTCAATTAGCGTTACCGGCCCGCCATATCGGCGGAACTGAAAGCCAAGCGACGTGGTCAACGAGGAACTGAAGGTGTCGGCGGAAAATCAAATATTTCCAATGACTTGAGCTGGCGGGCCACCGTGGACGCCTTTCGAACTTTTCTGGCGAATAATCCCACTTCCACCCAGCTTTCGAACCCATCTAAGTGCCTTTTGATTGAGACCGTTGGCGAGAACTCCGCCACGGCGAGTCTCGGCCGGTCATGCAG
>DATJYW010000183.1:0-5670 GCA_035499435.1 Candidatus Acidiferrales bacterium
GCGCGCGCTACATCGGCGGGCGAAGCCAGGCCAAGGGAGCCCGTCGGGAACCGGTACGTGACCAGTTGTTCCGCTTCTTGCGCCAGACGATTGGGAACGGCCATCAACGAATAATCACACATGCGTGATCACCCTCCTCTGCTTTGAGTGTCCGCCCGGGGCCGCTCGCTGGCAAGGTACTCCGGCATATGTTCCGTTCGTTTCACTACACGAGCGCCCATCTTACGATCAGCCCTTGTTACTATATGGTGAGAGTGGAGCCGGAAAACCAGACCGACAGCGCTGGCCCCGAGACCAGTGCCGCGTGGCAGCGCGTACAGCTCGCCCGCCATCCCAAGCGGCCGCATTCGCTGGACTACATTCAGCGGCTCCTCACCGATTTTCAGGAGATCCACGGAGACCGCGGTTTCGGCGATGACGCGGCCATTGTCGGCGGACTCGCCCACTTCGAGGGCCGTCCGATGTGCGTGGTGGCCGAGCAGAAGGGCCGCGACACCAAGCAGCGCTTCATTCGCAACTTCGGCATGCCCAAACCGGAGGGCTACCGCAAGGCGCTGCGCATCATGCAGCTCGCCGCCAAATTCGGACGCCCGATCCTCACCCTGCTCGATACCCCCGGCGCCTACCCGGGCATCGACGCCGAGGAGCGCGGCCAAGCCGAGGCCATCGCCCGCAACCTGCGCGAGATGTCGCGACTGCCGGTTCCGGTCATCGTGGTCTGCATCGGCGAAGGCGGCTCCGGAGGCGCGCTGGCCCTGGGCGTCGGCAACACCGTGCTCATGCTCGAAAACGCCGTCTACAGCGTGATCTCTCCGGAAAGCTGCGCCGCCATCATCTACCGTGACTCCGGAAAGGCGGAGC
Organism: Candidatus Acidiferrales bacterium; assembly: GCA_035499435.1. Taxonomy (GTDB): domain Bacteria; phylum Acidobacteriota; class Terriglobia; order Bryobacterales; family Bryobacteraceae; genus Solibacter. Next base: position 862 of record DATJYW010000183.1, read on the forward strand.
AGGCCGCCGGCGCCCTTCGCCTGACCGCAGAGGACCTCAAGGAACTGGGCCTGGTGGACACGATCGTCCCCGAACCTGCGGGAGGAGCGCAGGAAGATTGGGACGCCGCCGCCGTTATCCTGCGCCAGCACGTGCTGAGCGCTTTGCGTGATCTCGAGCCCATGGATTCCGACGAGATCATAGCCCACCGGTACGCCAAATTCCGGAACATGGGCAACTTCTTCGTATAACTGGCCGAAAGACTAATTCGGTACGCCGCCCAACGTCATCGTATTGCGAGTTAAAATGTGTCTGAACTCCCGGCAGTTAATGTGCGTCTAATGCGGGTGATAGGCAAAATAAGGGAGATTTCTCGTCGTGAAACGTAAGTGGAAAGTCATTATTGTGATTGTGGCCGTGCTGATCGCCGCCATCGGCGTTTATGCCAGCACCGTCCTCAGCAAGAAGGGCCTGGTTACGGTCCAGACCGGCAACGTCGTGCGCGGTGACCTGGACAGCATCGTGACCGCCTCGGGCGAGATTAAGCCCAAGAATTACATCAACATAGGCGCGAACGCCCAGGGCGAGCTCAAGGAGATCCTGGTCAAGGAAGGCGACCGCGTCCACAAAGGCCAGGTGCTGGCACGCATCGAGAACGTCCAGCCCGAGGCCGACGTGGAAGCCCAGCGCGCCACGTTGAATGCCGCCGAAGCCGACTCCGCTGCCAGCGAAGCCCAGGTGAAGGCGCAGGACGAGAATATCCGGACCATGCAATCGCAGATCGAGAAGGATAAGGCGGACCTCGACCGCATGAAGGCCGATTACGACCGGAGTGAAGCCTTGTTCAATGAGCACCTGCTGGCAAAACAGGATTTCGACCTGCGGAAATTCAGCTACGAGGCTCAGCTCGCCACCATCAAGCAGAGCGAGCAGCGATTGGTGCAGGCGCGCGCCCAGCGGGAGCAGGCCGCCGCGCAGCTCGCCAGCGCGCAGAAGCGCATCGCCCAATATAAGGCGGTCCTGGTGCGCTTCAACGACATTCTCCAGAAGTTCAACGCCTTTGCCCCGATCGACGGCGTGATCACCAACCTGCCGGTCCGGACGGGCGAAATCGTGGTGCCCGGCGTTCAGAACTCCGCGGCCAGCACGATCATGACGATCGCCGACATGTCGCTGATCACGGCGGAGGTCAAGGTGGACGAAACCGACATCGTCAACGTGAAGCTCAACCAAGTCGCCGACGTCACCATCGACGCCATCCCCAACAAGACCTTCAAAGGCCACGTGACCGAGATCGGCAACACCGCGATCCTGCGCTCCACCGGTCTGGCCGCCAGCCAGAGCGCCGTATCCAGCCAGGAAGCCAAGGACTTCAAAGTGGTCGTGGCGCTCGACAATCCGCCCGAGGACATCCGTCCCGGACTTTCCTGCACGGCCAAGATAACCACGGCCACCCGGAGAAACGTCCTAACGATACCGATCCAGGCGCTCACGGTTCGCCAGAAGGGCCAACTGGAGCCGAAACCGGCCGATGGCAAAGCCGCGCCGGTGGTCGCCAAGGTGGATCCGGCGGCTGAGAAAGCCAAGAAAGAGGAAATCCAGGGCGTGTTCGTGGTGAACGGCGGAAAAGCGGTTTTCAAAAAGGTGGAAACCGGCATCACGGGAGCGACCGATATCGAGGTGCTCAGCGGCCTGAAAGAGGGTGACCAGATCATCACGGGAACCTACCAGGTAATCCGCACCATCGCCAACGAAGCCATGGTAAAGGTGGACAACAAGGCCCCGGCCGCAGCAGCCAAGTCTTAGAAACGAGAACCTATCAATGGCAGTAGCAGCAGAAAAGGAACTGATCGAGCGCGGTGAACAGCTCAGGCGGGACGGCATCGTCATCCGCACCTACGATCTCTGGAAGACCTATGTCATGGGCGACCAGGAGATTCATGCCGTCTCCGGCGTCGATATCGAGATTCACCGGGGCGAGTATGTGGCCATCATGGGGCCTTCCGGTTCGGGGAAGTCTACCCTGATGAACCTGATCGGCTGCCTGGACACTCCGACCAAGGGCCAATACTACATCAACGGCAACCTGGTCAGCGAGATGACCGATGACGAGCTGGCGCGCATCCGCAACAAAGAGATCGGATTCGTTTTTCAAACGTTCAACCTGCTGCCGCGCGCCACTTCATTGCACAACGTCGAGCTGCCGCTGATCTACTCCGGGGTTTCGGCCGACGTCCGCCTGGAGCGCGCCCGCACCGCGATGCGCGCCGTCGATCTGGAAGCGCGGATGCATCACAAGCCCAACGAGCTCTCCGGCGGACAGCGGCAGCGCGTGGCCATTGCCCGCGCCCTGGTCAACAACCCGTCGATCCTGCTGGCCGACGAACCGACCGGGAACCTCGATACCGCCACCGGCAACGAAATCATGGCGCTGTTCGAGCGCCTCTACCAGCAGGGCAACACGATCGTGCTCGTTACCCACGAGCACGATATCGCGATGCACGCCCACCGCATCATCCACGTCCGCGACGGCAAGGTGGAGAAGGACGAGAAGATCAAGTAGCTACATCACGCGCGCGGTCAGGATCAGAAACAACGCTTTCTCCGGCCCTTCCAGGCTGGCGCGTCCGACTACGACCTTCTGTCCGGCTTTCACGTCGATATCCTGATCGATCCCGGTGTTCACGTACTCCGGCTTCTGCCCGCCGGTGGGGATGCGCAGGCCGGCATGCATCCGGTCGATGCGGATGGTGGCGCCGTCTTCGGAGACGCTGGTGTTGCGGACCGAGAACATGGTCAGGCGCGGCGGGCTCTGCTTGGAATCCAGGATGCCCGTGGTTTCCGCGGAACTGCCCGCACGGCTGCGCAGCGTGAGCACATCCAGCATCCGGTAGTCCTTGTACGTGAAGGTTCCCTTGAGCTGGGTGATCACGTCGCGAATGTCGGAAGGGATCGGCGATCCGACCAGGTTCGCCTGGTCGCTTCCCACCACAAAGTGGACCACCAGCTCGATATCCTTGGGCGCGACATCCAGTTGCTGAATTGCCGCTTCGGCGGCGGCAATCTGGGGCGGAAGGCCGCTCAGGGTCATGACCTTCATCGAGCTGTTCGGTACGACGTTGACCCCGAACTGGCTGACAATGGCCCGAAGCGCCTCCGGATCCACATACTTCAAGTGCACCAGCTTGGTGGTGCGTTGATCGTTCTGTTGTCCCAAGACTGTTGCCGCGGCAAGCAGCGCTACAAACAAGATGCGTCTCATCAGTATTCTCCAATCCAGTAGATGACAATATTCGGATCCGCCGTCTGCAACTTGACCAGCATCGTAGCGCGGACCATCGTCTTTTGCGGCAGGCGCTCGCGAACCGTCAGCGGCGCCTGGGGAATGCTCAGCCTCACCATCGCGGGAGGCGGCGGCAGCGGCGCCTGCAATTTCGTTCTCACCGCCACACCCACCAGCAGCAAAGCCGCGATCCCCACCCCAGAGACCCAGGCCAACCTCCGCCACACCCTTCTTCCGCGCTCGATCTCCGCCATCACCCGCGCCCGCACCGCCGTGAAATCCGCCGGCGACAGCTCAAGCGAGTGCGTCTCCCGCAACTGCCCCAAGGTCTCCCTCAGCCCCGACCAGAAAACCTGGCATCCAGGGCAATCGGCGATGTGCCGTTCCACCGCGGCTGCCTCGGCGCCTTCGAGGTCGCCGCCGGCATACAGCGCGATGCGTTCTTCCCAATCCATGCAGTTCATGAACGCCTCCCGAAGTAGCGCTCCACGAATCCCTTTACCTTCACCCGCGCCTTCGAGATCTGCGAGCGAACGGTGGCCTCGCTCGATCCCAGTACCCGCGCCACTTCTTCCGTGGATAGACCCTCCAGATCGCGCAAGACCAGAGCCGCGCGTTCCTTTTCCGGCAGCATTCGCAGGCTGAGTTGCAGCACCCGCCGCCGCTCGGCTTCCGAGAGCGCCTGCTGCGGATCGGCCTCGGCCGATTCCAAGGGGCCGGCATCTTCCACCGGCGACTCCGGCCGGCGCCGGCGCCGCAGATCGTGGCAGGCATTCACGGTCACGCGATAAAGCCAACTGGAAAGGGCGGCCTCCGCCTCGACCTTCCCCAGGTTCCGGTAGAGTTTGAGAAACACTTCCTGGGAAACATCCCGGGCGTCTTCGTTGCTCCCGGTGAGGCGCAAGGCCGTCGCCAGGACCAGCCGTTCGTAGCGCCGCATGAGGCGCTCGAATTCGGCGGTGGCGGAAACCCCCGGCCTTTCTCTCGTCCCCTCGGCCGCCGTCGCCATCACCAGCAATGCCATTCACCAGATAGAACTGCGCGGCCGGCGAAAACGTGTATGGCAATTCCTGTTAATCTGGGGCATCCCGCATGTCCAGCAAGCTCGAACCGTCCGCGGCGGAAGTCCGCGAAATGGGCCATGCCGCCCTCGACCTGGTCGCTTCGTATTACGACTCACTGGCCGCCGGACGTCCGGTGCTCCAGCCAACCACCTCGGCCCGGATCCGCGCCCGCATCGATGAACCGATGCCGGCGGAGGGCTCCCCGTTCAACGAGGTGCTGGGCGCGATCGGCGAGCTGGCAATCGAGTTCAGCCGGCACAGCGCGCACCCGCGATTTTTCGGCTACGTCTCCTCGCCGGGGACGGCCTGCAGTGCCATGGGCAGCATGGTGGCTTCGGCGCTCAACATCAACGTGACCGGCTGGCGTTCGGCGCCGGTGGGAGCGGAAGTCGAGCGCCTGGTCATTCGCTGGCTGAACCAGATGGCCGGCCTGCCGCGCGAAGCCGGGGGACTGCTGGTCAGCGGCGGCTCGATGGCGAACTT
>DATJYW010000184.1:0-21396 GCA_035499435.1 Candidatus Acidiferrales bacterium
GGCTTGGTGAGGTACCGGTCCGGCCGAATCATTTCTACTTCGGCCGACATCGGGAAGCGCTCGTCCGGGCTTTCCGCGATGGAAGAAACCATGAAGATCGGGATATTGCGATAAGCCTCGTATTCATCCCGGTATCGGAGAGAATGCGTGACGCCATAGCCTTCGACGGTGGTCTCCATCATGATGTCGAGCAGGATGGCATCGGGTTTGTGCTCGAGCACCATGCGCAGACCATCGTGTCCGGAGCAGGCTTCCAGCACCTGGTAACCATGACTTTCGAGGAGAGATTTCACCGCAGCCCGGAAGTCGGAATCGTCATCGATCAGGAGCACTTTTGCAGACATGCAAGCCTCCTTCCCGCTAGGCCGGGACCCGACCTGCGAGGCTCGGATGCCCGTCCGGCCTGATTATAGGATACATATGTCTCAAATTAAAGGGGTCGGTTTCGCCACCGGTTACATTGGCAGACCCATATTCCGGAGCAGGGCGGCGTAGCGTGCATCACCCCTGAGGCCACGCAGCAGGGGGTCCGTCTTGATCTCGCAGAGGCCGGGATCGTGGAGCCGGCACGCCGTATCGAGAAACACGAAAGCCTTTTCGACCTCGCCGCGAAATGCGTAAGCTTCGCCAACCTGGTAGTAGTCCATGTCTTCGATCAGCTTCGCGACGTTCGCGTCGAACTCCGCTTCGCGCCCCAGGGCGTGGTACGCCAGCGCGAGACCCAGGTAGCGATAGACCGTCGTCTCTTTCTCCGATTCGGCGAGCGCCTCCTGGGCGCGCGACTGTGCCAGAAAAATCTGACCGAGATAGTGGTGGGCGAACGAGGTGTCCGAGTTAAGGTCCAGAGCCTTCAACAGAGCGCTTCTGGCCTCGTCCTGCCTGCCCGCGTAGTGCAGCAGCATCCCCAGGTTCTTGTAAGCGCGCGGCGACAGCGGATCGATCTCGATCGCACGGCGATACAGCTCAATCGCATCGTCCAAACGCCCCAAAAACCGGTCCAACGCCCCGGCTCCCCGCAACACGTTAGGGTTCCCGGGTTCCAGGGCGAGAGCACGCCTGTACGACTGGTCCGCTCCCTTCCAATCCCATTCATACAGCATTTTGATTTCGGCCAGAGCTGCATGGGCGTCGGCCAGGTTGCTGTCCAGCTTCAGTGAACGCTCGATCGCATCACGGGCATCCCGCACAGCCTGCGCCAGCGGAATATAGCCGGTCCCGCCCTGGACGCTCAGGCATTCCCCAAGCCCCACCCAGGCACGGGCGAGTCCGGGGTCAAGCGTCACGGCCTTGGTGAAGTTGCCGGCTGCCTGCTCGAGAGATGTCTTACCGCCGCGGCCAAGATAATACCGCCCCTGCAAGTAAGCCGAGTATGCTTCCGGATCGGCGCGCTGCGCGGGCTGATGGGGCGCCTTGTCCGGCAGGAGCTTCACTTGCAGCGCTCCTGCGACAGATTCTGCAATTTCCGACTGGACCGCGAAGATGTCGTTCAGTTCCCGATCGAACGTGTCGGACCACAACAGGAACCCATCGGCCGCCCTGATCAGATGTGCCGTAATCCGCACCTGGTTGCCTTGCTTGCGAACGCTCCCTTGGAGCAGGGTCGAGACGTTCAACTCCTTCCCGATCAGGCGAGGACTCTCGCTTCGACCTTTGAAGTGAGCCGCCGATACTCCTCCCGCCACGCGCAGGCCTGAAACCCGGGTGAGCTGACTTTGCAGGTCCTCGGTCAATCCTTCGCCGAAGTGCTCCTGTTCGAGGCTCATGTCGGTGAACGGCAGGACAGCGATCGTAGGTGAGACTGCGGGGCTGGCGTGCCCGAGCAAGCCCGGGCCCATCCAGGACACAAGAAAGGCCGCCAGCGCAAGCAGAATAACCGCTCCGGCCGCCAGGAGCCTGCGGCGGCGAGATCGCCTCCTCGCCTCGGCCCGTGCGGAGGCTCCGCTCTGGTCTCGCTGGATGCGCTGCACGTCAGCGCGCAGTTCCGATGCGCTCTGAAACCGCAGGTCGCGGTCCTTTTCCAGGGCCTTCAAGATGAGCCGCTCGAAGGCCGCCGGCAGCCCAGGGTTTACCTGCGAAGGCGGCGCCGGGAGATGGAAGAGGACGCTCTGAAGGATGGCGGCCTCGCTCTCGCCCGTGAACGGCCGAACGCCGGTGGCCATCTCATAGAGCACGATACCCAGCGAGAACAGGTCGCTGCGGGCGTCCAGCGGGTCGCCACGCGCCTGTTCCGGAGACATGTAAGACAACGTTCCCAAGCGGGTGCCTGGCTTTGTGACCATCTCCGTCGTGGTTTCGGAATCGCCGGTACGTCTCGAGGCCAGCTTGGCAACACCGAAGTCCGCGATCTTCACGGAGCCGCTTTGGGTGATGAATATGTTGGCTGGCTTGATATCGCGGTGAATGATCCCGGCGGAATGCGCCGCCTCGAGGCCGCAGGCTATCTGGGCTGCAATCACGAGGGCTTCATCGATTCCGGGCGGTCCTCCCGCCAGGTGCTGTCGAAGCGTGCGCCCCACAAGCAGTTCCATCACGATGAACGGCCGCCCTTCAAACTCGGCGATGTCATAGACGGTGCAAACATTGGGATGGTTCAGCGCAGAAGCGGCGCGCGCCTCGCGTCTGAACCGCTCGAGCGACTTGGGGTCGGCCTCGAGTTCATCCGGCAAGAACTTCAGAGCCACGGAACGGTCCAGGCGCAGGTCTCTGGCCTGGTAAACCACCCCCATGCCCCCCGCGCCGAGTTTGCCCTCGATCCGGAACTGTGCGATCGTGGCGCCGATCATGTCAAGACGCGGAGTCATAACGGCTCACGATGCGGAATATTCTCCGGACCGCTCTGGCGGCCATGTGCCCGGCCACAGTTTGCACATGTCCAGCTCCCACTCCGCTTGAAGTATAAGACTTTACGGTCTTAAACAAAAGAGCAAAACGGAATGATCGTTACTGCTGAGAGGCCGCAAGGCCGAACAAGCTGCTGATCAGGATTGCCAGCACGATCAGGGTAACGCACACGTACAGGCGGTCCCGCTGCACGGCAAATGCGAAGACCGAAAACCCCACCCTCGCGATCGGTGTGGCAACCAGCAATAACAAACCCAACTGAATCAGGCTGAGCGCGCTCCCTCGAAAGGTGCCTGCGACGATCCCGCTGACGCTGCGCAAATCCGCGGGCACACCGCGAAAATGATGAAAGTCGGGCACTGAGAGGCCCCGTTGTGCAAGGTACCAGATGCCGCCTGCAAGCACTACGGATGCCGCCAGAATCACTCCACCGCGAAGTAGGGAGCCGATGGTACGGTCAAGCTGTTCGTCGTTGAATTGCATGGTCAGAGCTTTCCAATCAATCCGTTGTAGATCATCTCCAGAGCGAGCACCCCGACCACCACCCCGAACACGATCCGCAGGACGCGAACCTCGGCCCCTGAGAGGATTCGCGCGCCCAGAAAGGATCCCCCGCAAACACCCAGCATCACCGGCATCGCCAGGGCCGGCTCGATGTATCCCCGGTGCAGGTACACTCCTGCACTGGCAGCCGCCGTGACGCCGATCATGAAATTGCTGGTGGTAGTCGAAACCTTGAAGGGAATCCGCATCACCTGGTCCATGGCGATGACTTTGAGTGCTCCCGACCCGATGCCCAGCAGCCCCGACAGCGCCCCGGCTCCGAACATCAGTCCGAACCCGGCCTTCACTTTTCGGACGCTGTACGCCTGCCAGCCGCGCGGAGTCGGATACCTGGAATTCAGTTTTAGCCGCAAGGCCACAGCATCGCCGGCGGCGTCCTCCCGGTCTCTGGGGTGCGGCCGCGTCGACAGGTAGGCGGAGTACAACAGCACCACCCCCAGAATCACTCCCAGCCCCGATGTGGGAACCCTGGAAGCCACGAGCGCCCCCGCCACGGCCCCGAGAGTGGTGGCGATCTCGAGAAACATCCCGATCCGGATATTTGAGTAGCCTTCTCTTACGTAGGCGGAAGCGGCCCCGGACGAGGTTGCAATCACCGAGACCAGAGTGGCGCCGATGGCATATCGAATGTCCACGCCGAACAGCAGCGTCAGCACCGGCGTCAGCACAACCCCGCCTCCAAGCCCGGTGAGCGCACCCAGAAAACCGGCCACCCCGGCAACCAGACAGACCAGACCACTAAATTCGAGCGAGTTCAAAAGATCCTCTGGCCGCCACCCGGGATCAGCGCCTTGAAAGCTGGAACGCGCAGATACCGCTCGGCCTCTCACTAACCAGCCTAACGCCCGGGCGGGTCGTCAGACACCGCATCGGACCGGGACCTTGTGATCTGGCGGACCAGAGCTGTATCCTCCTCACGGCAGCGGCGCCGATTGCGGCTTGAGAAGCAGGGGGAGTTGCTCGCTGGCATGGCCGAGGGTGCGAGCCAGGCTCAGTTTGGCCAGATTGTGTGCGAATACACTGTCGATCAGGTCCAACTGCGCGGCGGCTACCGTCTGCTGCGCTTGCACCACCTCCAGGGTATTGACCACTCCAGCCTCCATGCGTGCGCGGGTCATTTCCAGGGTTTCATGCGCCACGTCGAGATTCTTGCGCGCGACCTCGACTTGTCCGGCGGCGGCTTCGAGATCGAGATAGACCTGGCGGACCTCGGCTTCGATCACCCCGCGCAAATCCTCCAGCTCTGCCTGGCGCTGCGCCAGCACGGCTTCGGCCTGGGCAATGTCGCTGCCGGTGCGGCCGCCCTGCCAGATCGGAATACTGAGGGTTCCCACCGCGGAAAAGGCTCCGTGCGATTGAGCCGGGTTCGTGCCGATCACCTGATAGTAGCCGCTGAGCGCGAGTGAGGGCAGGCGCTCGGCGCGCGCAGCGGCGAGGGCTTTGACGGCGGCCTCCACCTGCGATTGCGCCGCCTTCAGGTCGGCGCGCTTCTGTTCGGCCTGCGCCACCGCCTCCTCGACGCCACGGACCGGCGCCGAGCTGAAGGGGAAATTATCGGTGAGTTCGTAGCCGGCAGTGGGTGGGAGGCCGGTGAGCCGTGCCAGGTTGATCTTCTGCTTGGCGAGATCGTTGCGGAGCGTGATGATCTGCTGTTGCTGGGTGAGTGCGCGCACCTGGTTCTGATCGACGTTGAGTCTACCCAGGACGCCTTGTGCGTGTTGCTCCGTGGACTGGTGCAGGACCGCGTTGGCGGTGTCGAGCTGGGCTTGGGCGGCATCCAGGCGAGCCTGCGCGGCCAGCACTTGCAGGTACGCGCCGCCCACTGCCAGAGTGATCAGGTCGCGTGCATCCTCCAGGCTGTACTGGCTGGCGCGAGCGGTGGCGCGCGCCGCGCGATAGTTGTTGACCGTGGTCAGGTTTGCCACGGTCTGGCTGAGACTTGCCTGGAGATTGAAGTAATTGAACGGACCCACGACAGTTGGAATGCGGAATCCCGCGATGGGCGCACTGATGCGGAATCCCAGCGCGGCAAGATCGACTTGCTGCACGGTTTCGGAGAGAGCGCCGTTGATGTTTGGCAGCAGCGCGCTGCGCGCCGCCGCTGCCTGGGCCTCGGTTTGCCGGACGGTGTGGGTCAGCCCGACCGCGCCCAGGTTGTGGCTCAGCCCGCGCTGCATCGCTTCCGCCAGCGAGAGCCTGCCGGAGAACGCCACGGCGGCAGTGCTGCGCGTGCTGCCGGTGTATGGCCCCGAAACCTGCACCGCGCTGTTCAGCGTGTTGATGCTGCTGGTCGTGCCGGGCACCGGCTGTTCTGCCACGTTGACCGAGCCGCCCTGGCCGTTCCGGCCCGAGGCCGGCAGAATGAGGGCCGACGAACCATTGCTCGAAGAGCCGTTGCTGGATGGAAGCTGCGCGAAAGTGCTTGCCGAGCCCACGAGGAGCGTCAGGACTGCAAAGCTGCCGGATGATCTCATGACATATCTCACGATTTCGGAACCGTTACCAACTGGCGCATGGCGGCCAACAACTGGCGCTGACGGGCGGGGGACAGCACCGCCAGCTGCTGCGCCTCCGCGCGCTGGGCGCGAGAGAACGCCCGGGTGAACAAGCGGTCTCCCGCCTCGGTGCGTTGCACCCATTGCATGCGGCGGTCGCGTGGATTGCGCTGCCGCCGCAGCCAGCCGCGGCGCTCCAGGCCGTCCAGCACCGCGACCAGGGAACTAGGGTCGAGCCCGCACAGGGCCGCCATCTCCTGCTGCGAGACGTTGCCCGCGCCGGCGATGGCCATCAGCCAGAACTCCCTCGCCCGCAACCCCAGCGGCGCCAGGGCGTGATCGAGCCTCCGGCGGGCATCCAGCCAGATTTTCCAGTTATAAAACCACAATCCCGGCGCTGCCGGCTCTGGTATCGACTTTGCCGTGGTTGGGGACGGAATGTTGCCGGGTTTGCGCATGGTTAAAGGGTTCGGCGGAACAGCAGTGTTGCGCCTGCCAGGACGACCACCGAAGTCAGCACGAGCGCGAGAATGTCGGTGGTGACTCCCGCAAAACCGACATCCTTGAGCAACAGCGTGCGGAAGCTGTGCACCGCGTAGGTGAACGGATCGCAGACCGACATCCAGCGCAGCCAGCCGGGAAAACCCGCGATCGGGTAGACAGCGCCGCTGGGGAAAAACAGCAGCGTGTTCAGCACGCCGAAAATCGCGCGCGGCACTAGGGGATCGCTGATACGGGCCATGATGAAGAACATCATGCCGATCAGCGCGACGGAAGTGAGCACCACCAGCAGGGTCAACTCCGCCAGCCGCGCCGGCTGGAAAAAGCCGGGCACTTCCGCAACGATGGCGCCCAGCACCAGCACCGTCTCCCCCGCCAGCACCGCCTTGATCACGCCGGAGAGGTTGAAGCCGAGAATGAGCTCCCACTTGGTGATCGGAGTCACCATGTAGCCTTCATGAAGCCCGCGCGCCTTGTCGTCGATGAAGAGCATGCCGCCCCCGATCATAGCGGTGACGAAAATGGCCAGCACCATCGAGCCGGGCAGCAGGTATTTGATGTAGTTGATGTACGGATAGACCTCCACCACGTCGAGGGCAGCCTTCGACGGCTGTCGCGGCGCCACTTCGGGCGCGTTGATGGCCGTCACCAGGTCGGACATCTGGGAAGTCACGGCACCCGCCACCGAACGATCGGTGTTGTCGGTGACCAGCGCCAGGCGGGGCGCGTGGTGCTCCAGCAGGTCGCGGGAGTAATGCTGCGGAATAATCAGGACTCCGCCCAGCACGCCTTTGCGCAGGTCGCTGATAGCGGTGCCCTCGTCGACATAGTCGGTGGGCAGGAACGTGCGCGCATTGGCGCCCACGGCGCGGACGCGTTTCAGCACATCCACCGACTTGGGCCCGCGATCCAGGTTGACCACACCCAGCATCACGTTCTTGATATTGCCGCCGAAGGCGTTGCCCAGGATGACCAACTGCACCAGCGGCAGCACCAGCGAGGCGAAAAGCAGCGCCGGGCTGCGTCGGAACTTCCGCATGTCGCGTTCCACTAGGGCTAAAGCCCGCTTCATCGGGAACCTCCCTTGGCACTCGGACCCGCGGGAGCAGCGGCTTCGGGCGAATCCGCAAGTCCGTGTCCGGTGTAGTGCAGGAATACGTCGTCCAGGCTGGTGGATTCCACGGATAAGCTCTTGAGCTCCAGTTTGTGCTCGCGCGCCAGTTCCACCAGCTCCTGTGCCGAAGCCGGCCCGCGATCGCTGGAGATACGATAGGTGGCCGAACCCAATGAGCGCACCGATTGAACCGCCGGCAACGACTCCAGCCCGGCGGCGCCCGTAGGCAGATCCGGCTCGAACTGCACCTCGATGCGGCTGGCGCCAGGCACCGAGGCCTTCAGCGCCACTGGCGTGTCCTGCGCTACCATGCGCCCGCGATCGACGATCGCGACGCGATCGCACAGGCGGTCGGCCTCGTCCATGTAGTGCGTCGTGAGGAACAGCGTGCGTCCCTGCTGCACGCGCAGGTGCGTGATCATCTCCCACACCGAGATGCGCGAACCGGGATCCAGGCCTGTGGTGGGCTCATCCAGGAAGAGGATCTGCGGGTCGTGCACCAAGCCGCGCGCGATCTCCAGCCTGCGCCGCATTCCTCCCGAGAGTGTCGACGCCAGTGCGTTGGCGCGGTCGCTCAGGCCGACGGCTTCGAGCAGCTCCTCCGTGCGCCGGCGGCGCAGGGCTCCGGTGATCCCGTAGAGGCGGGCGTGAATCCCCAGATTCTCGGCGCAGGTCAGCTCCGGGTCGCTGGTCATGTTCTGTGGAATGACGCCGATCGAGGCACGCACGGCGTTGGGGTCGCGGATGATGTCGTGGCCGGCCACGACCGCGGTGCCGCTGGTCGGAGGCACGAGCGTCGTCAGCATCCGGATGAGCGTGCTCTTGCCGGCGCCGTTCGGTCCGAGTAGTCCGAAAATCTCACCTCTCCGGACAGAGAAACTCACGTCGTCCACCGCCAGCAGCGCGCCAAAGCGCTTGCTGATTCGTTCCACCTGGATGGCGACGCCGTTGGGGTCTTCCGCTTGCGCAACCATGACGGTTAGTCCTTTATGGTGGTGATCTGCGCACGCGGCGGAAGGGCCGGTACGGGCAGCATCACCCAGGCGGTCATACCGAGCGGCAGCCTGCCTTCCGGATTGGGAACGCGCACGCGAATCGCGACAGTCTTGATGTCGCGCTTGGTGCGGCTGACGTCGCGCTGGGTGGCGAAATCTGCCTCCACGGCCTTGTAGATCACCGGGCCGCTAATCTCGGTTCCTGAGGGCAGGCGGACACGCAGCTTCTGTCCCATAGCGATCAGATCCGCGTAAGTTTCCTCGACGTCCGCGACGACCCAGGTGGAGCTTAAGTCAAATAGGGTGACGATGGGACTGCCGGGATTGACCACCTCGCCCTGCCGCGCCGCACGGAGCGTCACAATTCCGCTGGCCGGGGCGTAGATCCGGGTCTGGTCGAAGCGCGCAGTCGCAGCGGCGGCATTGGCCACGGCTTGAGCTTCGACTGCGCGGAGGGCTTCCGTCTGTCGCTCCTGCACGTTGACCTGGCGCTCCTGGTGCCGGGCATCCGCCAGTGCCGCCTGGGCCGCCGCCACAGAGCGGCGGACAGCGTCCACTCCGGCCTCCGCCGCCGCCACCGCCCGCTGCGCCGCTGCCGCCGCGGCCCGCGCGGCCTCTTCGTTGGCCGTGGAGGAATCCACATCGCTTTTCGCGCTGACCAGATCCTGCGGCGGGTTGATGTCCTTCTCGACTAGCGGCCGGATACGGTTGTAGTTGTCCCGGGCCTTTGCTACCGCCGCCTGAGTCTGGGCGACCTGTGCCTGCGCCTGCTGGAGTTGGGCCCGCACCTGGGCGAGTTGCGCTTCGGACTGCTCGAGCTGCGCCCGGGTCTGCTCGACCTGCGCTCCCGCCTGCTGGACTTTCGTAGGCAGGGTTTTCTCCAGCAATTCGGTCTGGGCCACGGACTGCTGCGCGTTGGCGCGGGCCTGTGCGATGGCGTGGGCGGCGGCGCTTTGATCGGCGCGCATTTCGTCCTGGTCCAGAACGGCAATCAGATCGCCGGCCTTCACCCACTGTCCGTCATCTACGGCCAGCGTGACGATGCGGCCCGTAATCTTGCTGCCAACCACAACCTCGTTGCCATCCACGGTGCCGGTCAGCACCAGCGTCTGCGGACGCGGGCGCTCTAGCCACCAGATCGTCACCGCCGCGGCCAATATCACCAACAGGAGAATTGCTCGTCTCATGCGAAGACCTCATGGAATGGAGAGCTAAGAATAAATTGTAAACCAAATGATTGTATATCCGAATTAATTTCGCTGCAAGCAAGGTGTTCTGAAACACGATCGGCCGTACGCCTGCTGCGGCGGTCGGCCTGAATCCGGACGACCGCCGTGCTTACAGCAGTTGTCGCAGCAACCCGTCGATCTCCCTCTGGTTGCGGAGGAAATACTGCGCCTGGGAATGGAGACGCCGCCCTACGCGGACAGTCAGGAGGTGTGAATCGTCGTGAAGTACGAATACATCTTCGTCGGTGCCCTCGTCGCCTACGTAGAGCGCGCGGCCGCATGTCAGCCGGCGCATTTCGGCCACGAGAGCCGTGCCCTTGTGGGGAGCCTCCCTGGGGACCAGGCTGATGGCTTCCAGTCCGCTGATGAGACGAACTCCCGGAAGCCGCTCAGCCGCCTTCCGAATGGCTAACCTTGCCCTCGCCCTCGGGCGGAAACCCCGATAGTGGACCGTGAGCGAGAGTCCCTTGTCCTCGACTCTCAATCCCGGCAACGCCGACAAACGCTTGGCGAGAGTGTCGTGCCACGACGCGACCCTGTGCCGGATCTCGGGCGCTCGTCTTGCCGGTTCGCCGCCGTGATTCCCGATCATGCGGCGGACCCCTGTGCCGGCCAGCCTTTCAGAGAGGTCGGCGCGAGAACGCCCGGAGATCACTACGCACGGGCGGGCGGCAGCCACGCGGCGCAGAAGGCGCCGCGTTTCGCTGCGCATTCCGGCCCGGTCGGGATCCTCCACAATCGGCGCCAGGGTTCCGTCGAAGTCGAAGCCCAGAAGCACATCGGACGCCAGGAACCGCTGCAAAATCTCTCCGGATTCACGGGACAGGATCCAGCGCATCGTTTCCATTGAAGCACGTGTGATTCGAAGTGTGCGATAAGTACGCCGAGGCTGGGATCCTTTGCGGGCTAGGCCTCTGGCCCGACGCCGCGGGCGCCTTGCTTTCCTGAGTAGTCCCCGAGGGCTACTCCATACTACCCACAGGGGCAAACCTGACTGAAATGCTGCTCGCTTTGTATGCCAGGATTCAATCGGGTAACGCATCCATCGCTCGCCAACGTCCATACCCTGATAAAATTATTATGCGGAACGTATAGAGCGAATCGAGTGGATTTCATCCCGTATGCGAGGCCGTACTATCCGCCGCGTAATCCAATGCGCGATGGCAGGTTGTCTTGCGGTCGCAGTCACCTTCTCTATCAAGGGCCTTCTCCACCTCGAGCCTGCCGCCTTGGCCCTCACGCTGGTCTTGCTGGTTTTGGGTGTTGCG
Organism: Candidatus Acidiferrales bacterium; assembly: GCA_035499435.1. Classification (GTDB taxonomy): domain Bacteria; phylum Acidobacteriota; class Terriglobia; order Bryobacterales; family Bryobacteraceae; genus Solibacter. The sequence goes on from DATJYW010000184.1 coordinate 11,008, forward strand.
GTGCGATGTGGATGGCCCGAGGCTCTTGCCGCCTCGCTGGGCGGCGGACTGGCTTTCGACTACTACGCGCTGCCCCTGCACGGATTCGAAACCGGCCCGCCAGAACACATGATCACCCTAGGGGCGTTCCTGTGCACCGCCATCACAATCGGTTGGTTTGCAGCACGCGCCAATCGCGACCGTCGCCTGGCCGAGGCGCGCAGCAACGAATTGGCGCTTCTCAATGAGCTCGATAACGCCCTGCTACAATGCGATGATCCGAACCTCGTGTTGGCGCGGATTGCGGATAACGTCGTGACTGCGTTGCGCGTCGCGGGCGCTGCATTCTTCGATTGTACGAGCGGCCGGATCTTTCGCTCCGGCGCCGAATCTGGACGCATCACGGGGGAGCGGCTGCGCGAGGTAGCCGCGCGCGGAGGGTCGTTCTTCGACCCGCAATCCTGTCTCGCGGTCGTCAAGGTCGGCGAGAACAGCAGCCTCGGTGTCGCCGGCTCGGATGTGTCGCCGCATACTCTGGCTGCGGTTGCTGAGCGCGTGGGGGTGGCGCTTGTCAAAGTCCGCGCAGCGCGTCAGGCCGTGGATGTGGCGCTCCTTCAGCACGCCGGCAATCTCAAATCCGCGATTCTTGACGCACTGGCCCACGAGATCAAGGGGCCGCTTGCCACGGTGAAGGTTTCAGTCAGCACCCTGCGGTCGAGACAACCTGGAAATGCCGCGCAACAGAGGGAACTCCTGGAAATCGCGGACGAAGAGCTGGAACGGATCGAGCGTTGGATCGACGAGGCAATCCGGATGAATAGCCGCGATACCCACGAACCGCGCTTGAATAAGGCCCCCCATGCGATCTGGGAAGTGGTGGCGCGCGCGCTCCAGGGAATCGGTCCCGAGACGGATGGGCGTGCGATCGAAGTAGCAGGCCCTCACGCCATCCCCGCCGCCAGCTTCGACGCGGACTTGATCGAAAAGGTCATCCGTCAACTCGTTGATAACGCCATCAAGTACTCGCCCAACGCGTCGCCGGTCCGAATCCAGGTCGAATTCACCGGCGCCGAGCTCGTCGTCCACGTCACCGATTCCGGCTGCGGGATACCAGGAGACGAACAGCAGCGGATCTTCGAGAGATACTATCGCGGACGTGCCGGGGGCATGGGTACGCCCGGAACTGGACTCGGCCTGGCAAGTGCAAAATGTATCATGGAGGCCCACGGCGGAGAGATCTGGGTGAACAGCACTCCAGGCTCGGGTTCCACCTTTCATATCTCCCTGCCAGTGACTGCGGAGGCATCCTTTGAGCAATTTGAGAATCTTGAGTGTCGATGACGATCCCCAGGCGCGGCGCGCGATAAAGATCGCCCTGGTTGCGCGCGCCTTCGAAGTGGACGAGGCGGCCAGCGGCGAAGAAGCGGTCGATCGGCTGCGGATCGCAACTCCCGATGTGGTTCTCCTGGATGTGCTCCTCCCCGGCATGAGCGGGATCGACACCTGCCGTGCTCTTCGAGTCTTCTCCGATGTGCCCGTGATCGTCATTTCGGTCAAGAAATTAGCCAAAGAGCGGGCCGAAGCGTTTGAAGCTGGAGCGGACCAATACCTGACCAAGCCGTTCGATATCGAGGAGTTGATTGTCCGCATTCGAGCGTTGGCCAGGCGCACCCGCGCCTTCCACTCACGGACGCTCCATCTGGACAGCGTGGAGATCGACCTCGAAAGCCACGAAGTGCGACGGGCAGGCGGGACACTCCACCTCACCGCCAAGGAATTCAAATTGCTTTATTGCCTCGCCGAGCACGCTGGCGAAGTCGTTTCTCACCGCAGGCTTCTGCAGGCTGTCTGGGGTCCGGACTACGGCAATGAGGTTGAATACCTGCGCGTGTTCATCAACCAGGTACGCAAGAAGGTCGAGCCAGATCCGCGAAATCCGCGCTTTCTCATCACCGAGCCCTCCATCGGATACCGCCTTGCAGTCATGGGTGTTCCATCAGAAAACCTGTAATACTCTCCTTATTCTTCCCTAACGCGCTTTTCCTATATTCGTAGAGCGTCGGCGTCAAACCCTGGAGCGGCGCGCAACGGCTGAGTGCCGAAACATACCATGTGCCAACCGCAGCTCTGATCGAAAGGCTTCTTCGGCATGGCAAGAATACTGATTATTGACGACGAGCGGGGATTCCGCCGCGCACTGAAAGTCGCGCTCTGCGCCAGCGGACATGAAGTGACCGAGGCCGCGAGTGGACCCGAAGCCCTCACGATCCTCCGTACCGCGGTCCCCGAGTTGATCCTGCTCGACTGGCGGATGCCGGGGCTGGACGGGCTGCAAATCTGTCGGGTGATCCGGGCCAAGTTCGACGTTCCTGTGATTGTGGTCACGTCGCGGGACTCGAGCGGACGAAACCTCGCGCTTGCCGCGGGTGCGACTGACTATGTCAGCAAGCCGTTCGGCTTGGATCAGCTTCTCTCACGTGTCAATTCCGTTCTGTCCCGTTAGCTCCAGCCGGAACTCTCGGGCATCTTTGCCCATAAGAGAAGCTGTAAGGCTTTTTTAATTATTTCTTAAGCCCCTGGCAGTTATGTTGGTGGTTGATGCGGGCCTTTGCTCACGATCCGTTAGGCTGTTCCGGTTGAACGAGGCTCGGAGGCGACTTTTCGTGCTTCGCAAAGAATGCGGCAAGTGCTGATCACCGCCTCCCCCCTCCCGTTTCGGTAGCTCTTCCCGGATCATGTCACTGAGTTGTTCGCATAACTGTTATATGTTCCGCCGTAAGTTGGCACTCGGAGGGTAACGGAGAAAAGGGACCTCTGAGAGGCAACCCAATTCTCCCCAAGAGGAGATAGTGAGATGAACGTTGTGCGGCTAATAGCATCAGTTGGTATCGGAATCCTGATTGCAGCGACGCCACAGGCCAGGGCCGACGAATGGAACCAGAAGACAGTCGTCACATTCAACGGGCCGGTCGAAATCCCAGGGCAGGTCCTGCCTGCAGGTACTTATGTGTTTAAACTCGCAGATTCCTTGTCAGATCGCAACATCGTCCAGGTGTTCAACAAAGACGAGACTCACCTCTACGGCACTTTTCTCGCCATTCCCGATTATCGGCTCACGCCGGCGGGTAAGCCGATCATCAGTTTTGAGGAGCGTGCTGCCGGATCTCCAGAGGCCGTGAGGGCATGGTTCTATCCGGGAGAGAACTATGGGCACGATTTCGTTTATCCCAAGGTCAAAGCGGTTGAACTCGCTAAGGCAAACAAGCAGCCCGTGCCGTCCATGCCCAACGAATTGACGGCGAATACTACGAAGCAGACTAAGTCGATGACCGAACCGCACGTGATGGCGATGAAGAAAGCCCCGCTCATGGCGCAGAAGCCGACCCAGGAAGAAGTCCACATTGCCGAAGCCTTCCCGGCGCCGCCGTCCCCCGCGCCGACGCCGCAAAAAGAACTGCCGAAGTCGGCTAGTTCGCTTCCCCTGTTCGCTCTAATCGGCTTCGCATCGCTCGTTGCCGCCGGTTCTCTGCGAATGGCAGTGGCGAAAATGAAGTGAGGTGGCCATCGGAGATACACGTCGTGCGCTCCAGGCGGCGCAAGTTGCCCTGACTGCTGGCGGAATCGCAGTCTTGGGTTATTGCGCCTTGGCCTGGGCTGATGCCGAGCGTTTTCAGACCGTCACTGCTCGACAGTTTGCGGCGCAATATCTCGGCGGTCCTGGTTCATCGACGTTGCACGCGCCGCGCATGCTTCCCGTTGACGGTGAGCCCATGGCCAGACTCGAGATTCCGCGTCTGGGCGTGTCCGTTGTCGTGGTGGAAGGGGTCGCCGGCGGCGACCTCCGCCGGGCGATTGGGCATATCCCGGGAACGGCATTCCCGTGGCAGAGCGGCAACGTGGGGATTGCGGGTCACAGAGACACATTCTTCCGCTGTCTCCGCTCCATACGGCGCAATGATGTCATTACCCTGACCACATTGGAGAAGGTCTACCGCTACCGGGTGATATCGACCGATGTCGTGCATCCGTGTGACGTGGAGGTCCTGGCTCCGGGCGGCAACGACAGCTTGACACTGGTCACGTGCTTTCCGTTCTACTTTGTAGGTTCCGCACCGCAAAGGTTTATCGTGCGCGCCAACCGGGGCTAACCGGCGCGCATGCATGTCGTGGGGCGCGCGTATTTGGAGATTACCGTAGGCCGTGCGCTTGAAAGCACTATACAAAACTCCGAATATGAAAACCAGCGATACCACTGGACAGGCGGTCCGGTGGCCTGCTCCTGCTGAGGGGGTGCAGCGCAATCCTGTGCGCACAGGATTTCCTTGCAGGTGTGGAGCCTCCATCGAGCATACGCCGGCAAAACTGTCCGGACCCACAAGACGTCAGCCATAGCCCGGCTGAGGATTTCGGAGCAGTACTGGACCGGATTTAAGAAAGGGAGATTTTAGCATGCGAAGTCTCGGAATCCTTCCAGGCGCGCTGTGCCTGGCCCTGGCCGTCGCGGCCGGAGCCGCCGCAGGCAGCGTCCCTTGAGTGAGGCCGATAAACAGTTCATGATTATGGCCGCCAAAAACCGATATGACCGAGGCACACGAAGGCCAGATGGCAGAGAATCAGGCGGGCGAAAACGCCGTTAAGGACTTTGCTAAGACGCTGGTTCAGGACCACACCCAGTCCTACGAGCTACTCACGATGCTCGCGGCCAAGACCGGCGTCTCGATTCCAAAGGGGTCGATGCCGGCAAAAACCCTTCGATGCGGCTATTGGCCATCTGAAGGCGCCGCATTCGACCATCAGTTTGCCCGCGACGAGATCGCCGCCCATCGCCTCGCGATATGCGATTCTAAGCGCGAAGCGGATTCACGGCCAGGATGCCGACGTTGAAGGCATATGCCTCTAGGATGATTCCCATACTGGAGAAGCATCTGCATCTTGGCGGAGGAGTGCACCAAATCTGCAGGGCACGCCTGAGCCCACCGGCCGCCTGCGCCGTCGCAATCTCGATCGGCACAACGCGCTCCGCACAGCCGGACAATTAAGAAAAACGTAAGCTCCTCTTAATGGCGTTCTAATACCCCTGGCCTAAACTTTTGGTCGAACGAGCATTAGTTCATCCCTGCGGACGTCCGAATCCGAGCCGCCCGCCGGGACACTGCTTGATAACCCGGAGCTTTGGAGATCCAGATATGAACAGTATCGCCATTGAAAAAATACGCGAACCGCAGAAAGGTGCACTGTCAGTCTTTACGGAAATGGAGAAGGTCGCCGACGCCGTGCGGCGGCGCGCCTTCGAGCATTTCCTTGGTCGGGGCAGCACATTTGGGAGTGATATGGATGACTGGCTGCGTGCCGAGCGAGAGTTGATTTGGTCGCCCGGCGCGGAGATGACGGAACATGACAACGACCTGACCCTACGAGTCGAAGCGCCAGGATTCGAGCCCGGCGATATCAAGATCACCGCTACTCCCGAATCCCTGCTGATCGAGGGCGAGGTGCGGCATAAGCATGAAGCCTCGAATGATCACTTGCACTTCTGCGAATTCGCACAAACTCTGTTGCGAAGATTCGATATGCCAGGCGCGATTGATGTCGATAAGGTGTCCGCAACCCTGGACAAGGGAATCTTGAAGATCGTCGCGCCCAAGGCTCAAGCCGCTCCCAGAAACCGGACGGTCCCGGTGAACACTCCTACGAATGCCGCTGCCTAGAAAGTGCGCTGCCAGGTGGCCGGCGCGGAAAGGACGCCATGACCCGATTCCTGCCGCTGTTTTTTCTGATGGCGGCGCAATACGCTTCCGGCCAGGCGGACACTTCGGGGCCGGACTTCAAGTTTTCCGTCGATGTGAACCTGGTGGTCCTCCATGCGACCGTTCGCGACAGGAAAGGGCGGTTCGTCTCCGGTCTGCGGAAGGACGATTTCCAGATTTTCGAGAATGGTGTGCCGCAGGCGATCCGCGAGTTTCAACATGAGGACGTGCCCGTGGCTGTTGGACTCGTCGTCGACAATAGCGGGAGCATGTCGCGGAAACGGCGAGACGTGACTGCCGCGGCGCTGGCCTTCGCGCGATCGAGCAACCCAAACGACCAGATGTTCGTGGTGAACTTCAATGAGCGGGTGTGCTTCGGCCTGCGAGGAGCGGAGCTCTTTTCAGCCAGCACGGCTGAATTGGAGCACGCGCTGAATGGCGTTCCCGCGAATGGCAGGACGGCCCTCTATGACGCGATCGAAGTTGGCTTGGCCCACCTGAACAAGGCCTCCCTGGAAAAGAAAGTTCTGATCGTGATCAGCGATGGCGGTGACAACGCAAGCCATCACGCGCTGGACCAGGTACTGGAGATCGCAGGGCGTTCGGACGCGATCATCTACACGATCGGATTGTTCGACGAGGACGATAAGGACCGTAACCCCGGGGTTCTCAAGAAACTCGCTCGCGTGACGGGTGGTGAAGTCTACCTACCGAGCGAAACAGGCAGGGTAGTGCAGGTCTGTCAGGCGATCGCTGCGGACATTCGCAACCAGTACACATTCAGTTACTTCCCCTCTAACCAGAAACTGGACGGAACCTTCAGGGGCATCCGCGTGACCGCGACCGCGCCGCACGGTGGAAGGCTTCTGGTGCGCACAAGAGATGGCTACATCGCCTCACCGCAGCGAAAAGTCCGGCCAAATGATTCGCGCGGCGGACCCTGAAAACGCGACCAGGGTTGATTGCTGTTCTTCGCCGGGCGTAAAGAAAACCGTAAGGCGGTCCTTATAGCGTCCTTATGGGTTGCCTTTACGCTGAAATCGCGGTCGGTGCGCGGCGAGTATGTTGGGACGACGTGTGACCCTGTTCAATCTGTTCGGATTCGAAGTGCGCGCGGATGCCACTTGGCTGGTCTTAGCGTTGCTGATCTCCTGGACTCTTGCGGTGTCTTATTACCCTTCGAAATACAAAGGCCTCGCGCCGGCCGAATACTGGTGGATGGGGATCGTGAGTGCGTTGGGATTGTTCGCGTGTATTGTCGTGCATGAGTTCTCTCACTCGTTGGTGGCACGGCAGCACGGCATGCCGATGAAGGGGATTACGCTCTTCATCTTTGGCGGCGTCGCTGAGATGGGTGACGAGCCGCCGGACGCCAGGACCGAGTTCGTTATGGCGATCGCAGGTCCCGCCGCCAGTATCTTGGCTGGTGCCTTCTTTTACATTCTCTACATAGGCTTCAAGGGAATTCTGCCCCTGACCATCAGCGGCGTGTTCTATTACCTATCCTGGGTAAATCTGGCCTTGGCCGCGTTCAATCTGGTTCCCGCCTTTCCCCTCGACGGTGGGCGCGTTCTACGGTCGCTCTTATGGAAGTGGAAGGGCGATCTGAGACGCGCGACCCGAACTGCCTCTGCGATGGGTAGCGGGTTTGGCGTGTTGCTGATGCTTCTTGCCGTATGGCAGTGGTTCAGCGGCAATTTTGTCGGCGCAATGTGGTACTTCCTGATCGGACTGTTCGTCAAGGGTGCTGCGGAGTCCTCCTATCGGCAGATGATGATTCGCGTCGCCCTGGAAGGAGAGCCCGTTCGCCGGTTCATGAATGAGCATCCGGTAGCAGCCCCATCTCACATTTCGATCGAAGAGCTTGTCAACGAGTACGTCTATCGTTACCACCACAAGATGTTCCCGGTTCTGGACGCTGCGCAGAGACTTGCCGGGTGCGTTACCACGAGCCGGATAAAAACCATCCCGCGCGAGGAATGGAACCGCCACAGTGTCCAGGAGGTACTCCTGCCGCGTTCACCGGACAACACGCTCGCGCCCGATGTGGATGCAGTGAAGGCGCTTTCGAAGATGAGCGCCGGCGGCCTGAGCCGCCTGATGGTCGCTGAAGGCGATCGGCTGGTGGGAGTCATCTCCCTGAAGGATCTGCTCGGCCTGCTGGCAGCCAAAGTCGATCTGGAGGGCGACAATTTTCACCACTACGGGCCGGCCGAAAGCGGAACCGGCTGAGTTGGGAAATCTGTTCTCGTCCGCAGTCCTCGTGCATTCAGCTCTCGCCGCCTGAGCTCGGTGTGGTGGCATTGTGGTATCTTGTTGATGTCGTGAAATGGCAGAGCTAGGTGGAGGATTCGGTTCGAGACCAGGTTCTCTGGTCTTCGGCTGACCCTCCCTAGCGCAATGATGCGGGAGTAATTCAGTGGTAGAATGCCAGCTTCCTGCTTCTCTCCTTTAAATTCTAGAACTTACAGTTTTTGTTGTCTGCTTTGTTGTCTGCCAGAATATCTGGCGGAGGCGAGCAGTGTCCCGGGTCAACATCCTCAAGCGCGTGAAGATCGGTGCGCGCTGGAAACTCTTTTCCATACCTCGCAACGATAAGGGTAATCCCAACTGGGCAGCACTGCCCGAATTGCGCTACTTCATCGAATGGTACGTCGGCGGCAGACGTAGGCGCGAGTTCGGCGGCACCACCGTGGCGCAGGTGCTCGAAGCCCAGAAACGAAAACGGCATGAACTGGAGGGCCGAAAACTCGGAATTTCTGGATTCGAAAAGGCTGGCGAGCAGGTCAAGAATCCTCCCCTTCATGTCGCGGTCTCCCGTTATCTGACTCAGGTCGAAACGCTGAAGAAACCGAATACGCTGCGAAAATATCGAGCGGTGCTGGATCGCTTCGCCGAGTACTTCAACGGTCGACCGACGGTCCAGGATATTTCGGTCGAGGATCTGGACGGGTTCATTGTTGACCTGATGAAAAAGGAGCACATGGCGGCCAACACCGTCCTTCACAACGTCATCATCATCGCGCAGTTCTTTAAGCGACAGGGTAGACCCAACATCACGCGGGAGCTACATCTGCCTGGCAAGATCACGCCTCTTCCATGTGAGTACAGCGAACACGATCTCACCCGGTTCTTCGGGGCTTGCCGCGAAAGAGAGAAGGTCCTTTTCTCAACGTTTCTGATGACGGGCCTGCGCGAGCAGGAGGTGGTTCATCTGATCTGGTCGGATATTAAGGCGGACCTCAAGGTTTTGCGGGTCACCGCCAAGCCCACTTGGGCCTTCTATCCCAAGCGATGGGAGGAACGGGAGGTGCCGCTGACGGCTCAATTGGCGGAGCTGCTGCCGCAACATCCGAAGCGCCAAGGAAGCGAGTTCGTCTTTCCATCGCGTACTGGCAACCGGGAACAACACATGCTGGACGTCTGCAAAGCGGTCGCAGGACGCGCCGGGCTTGATTCCGCCAAGTTCGATTTGAAGACATTTCGCTCGACGTACGCGACTCGAATGCTGCGGGCCGGGTTCGATGTGCGAACCGTCCAACAGTGGATGGGCCATAAGTCATTGGAGACCACAATGCGATATCTGGTGCCGGCGCGCGACGTGCACCAGCGTCTCGATCAGCTTGAGGTTCCTGGCTTGTCCCGGCCGAAATAGAATGGCGTTCGTTCCAGTGGATTCGATCATCTCTTTCGTCGGGGTAAAAGATTTCGCTCAATCCGTTCCTTCAGGCGAGACGGCTAGACTGCGGAACGGAGATCCAGTATGGCTATTTCCAGCCCTGTTATGCGGAACAAGGTCTTACGGCGGAATTTGAGCGAGCCGGCGAGATGGTGACCTGAGGATCTTTGCGAAGCCTTGTCACGAGGCATTTTGGCGAGCTGCCAGCTTCGGCAGAGCAGCAACTGGCGATTGCGGACGACTGCTGAATTGCTGGCCGTGCATCTTCTCGTTGTCCCAAATTTAGAGGACCTTCTGAAACAGGTTTGAATAACTCGAAGCTCCCGAATGAGCCTGGACTTGCTCGGGCAAATGAGCCAGAGAATCCGCGACAGGGTACACCGTTCTGAGACTCTCGACGGCACAGCATGCCCGGTCCCCGGCACGTCCGGACGTTTCAAGTACACGCACTGTCGTAGCGGATCTGCCGACGCGCTAGCGGCCGCCTGGTCCCGAAACAGACGGCCCTCGCTATCTCCTGATTACACGGCAAATAGTGTCGCAAGAAACTTCATTTTAAGTACCAAAAGTACACTCAGGATGGCAGCAATGCCAGCGGTCCGGAAACCGAACTCCCTCCAGATTTTCAGCTCTGAATGCGTGTTCCTCATCGTGCCGTAGGTCGTGGATATCACAAATGCGCGCGATGCCAGTATGGACGGACATAGTGTCGTGGATTCACAACAATCTTGTGAACGGGCTTAGATAGCCCTGTTCGGATGCGCTTGCGCGATCAGTGGCGCGCGAAGACCCCTGACCATCTCTTCGAACTTGGCCAGAGTGGCTTCTAAACGGTCCTGGGCACAGACTAGCCTGCGAATCGCAAAATACGGGCACTGTTAGCCACAACCGCAAGGACGGCCACACTTTGGGACAGGGCCCCGGTCAGCGGGTCCAATACTCCAAACGCGGCCAGCACAATGAGGATCAAAGAAAGTCCGAATG
>DATJYW010000185.1:0-22502 GCA_035499435.1 Candidatus Acidiferrales bacterium
TATCGCCGATGCCGTCGAACTTGACGATCTGGATCAGCAGTCCCGCATCCTCGTACTTCTTGCGAAAGGCTTTGAAGCCGTCCATCGATTGCGACAGCCGCCACTTGTCCAGGGCCTCGACCGCGGCCTTGCGCTCGGCGATCTGCTCCGGTGTCATCGGAGCGCGTCCCTTTTTGGGCGCGCCGCTCGATTCGGCCGGCGCAGCGTTCGGGCGGGTCAGAGGAATAGGGTTCACCCATGCCGGTGCCTTGAGCCACGCCTCCACTGGCTGCATGCGCAGCTCCAGCGCCCCAATGCCCGTCTGGGTGCAGTAGTTGATGATGTCGTCGGCTCCGCCGGGCATGTTGTGGAAACTGTAGGGCGCATTGACACCCATCTGCACCCCGCCGAAATTGGAATCCAGCTTGGCTGCCAGCAACGTGGTAGCCGGGAGAGAGGCCATTGCCAGCTTTCCGAAGTCGCGCCGCGTGTAACTCATCACCTGCTGATGATATCGCGTGGCGCCTGCCGCGGACCATCGCTTTCCGTGGTCCGCCCTGCTGACCCGGAATCCTTGATTACTTCCCGATCGCCGGAGGCGTCTGGACCATCGAAAGCAGCAGGCAAACCACTACGAAGATTGCGAGACCCGTTGCGACGATCATAATGCTCGTGCCCTCATCTATCTACATCGACTTGCAATCCGAGGGCCTTTATGGAAGACCCGCAAAAACGGGTCTCCGTTCCTTGGGCCGCTGCCTCAAAAGGGAACAATCGACCCACACGTGTGTCAGAGTGGCGATGACTTTGTTCCCTTTGAGCCAGGGAAATATGCGACCGCGTGCGACTAACGCATCGCTGGCAGTGTCCTCAACGCCGCCACCGGAATTCCTGTGTTCGGGCCTCTCGTGAGTTCCAACCTAGCGCCCGTCATTCGCCCAAATGCCGGCACACGGCCATGATCACTGGCGAAGACGGAGTTTCTGCTTCGACGGTCTTCCCGTCGGGAAGTTTGAGCGGTCAAGGCCGTCAGTATACCGACGACCGCGGCCATTGCACCTTATTGCGGCGGCTTGCACGCGCCCAGGCTCACGCTGAACGCCCCGATGCTCACCCATCTCCCGCCTTCGCGATGCTCCAGGTGATAGCTTTTACTGGTCGCGTCGGCGCGGATTCGCCAGTCCGGATTGCCCGCCGGCGCCGCCCGCCGCAGCTTCAGGGGCTTCACGCTGCTCTCCTTGACGGTCCAGCTATCGCCCGAGTCGTGGCTCTCATGCAGCTCATAGCGGTCGCCCTCCGCCCCCGCGCCATGGTCGATGATCAGCGACCCGTTCTTGGCATCTTCGAACCAGAATTGCTGAATCGCTCCGAATCCCTGCTCATCGAAGATCTGGTGCTGGCGCCACGTCTTGCCGCCGTCGGAAGTTTGCAGCAGAAACGGATCCTGAGGCAGCGGATACACAAGCTGCCCGCTGGCCCAACCGGCATCCGCTCCGGAGAACTGAAGGTGGTCCAGCGCCGCCCCACGCACGCGCTCGTACATCTCGCGCCAGGTATGGCCATTGTCCTCGCTCCCCAGCAGAATGCTGTACAGCGTCGCAGAGGGCGTGTGGATGTTACCGGCCGCGAACACCCGGATGGCGGAAGACTCGATCGCGGAAAGCTCCAGGTAGACCGGGCATGGGTCTTGTTCCGAACAATCCAGGCCCGCAGCCTGCATATCGTCCGCGGTGCATTGGAACGGCACCGTCAGGGGCTTTCCCGAGTAAGTCAGCACGGGCGGAGCCGGTGGCGGAGCCGGCTGAACGGAAGGCGGCGCGGGCGGAGTTTCCTGCGCCTCCAGCCCCAGCGTCCAAGCCGCCATCGCCGCCACGGTGATAACCCTGATCTGCATAGCTCTAAGGGGCTATTAGAAGATGACTCTTTTGTTTTGGCTAGATTTAGGGATGGATATGTAACTTCCGCGCGGGGTACTATCGTCTAGTTTGTAAATCCCCGTTACGACAGCGGGCGCACTCACCCCTATCACCCAAACCGCGCCCGCTTTTTCATTTTCTGGGAGCCCGAAAGGGCTATTTCCCCGCCAGTCAGTCATCGAACATTCCCTCGAACAGAACCGTGCTCAGGTACCGTTCCGCGGCATCCGGCAGGACGGTGACGATCATTTTGCCCGAAAAGTCGGCCAGCCGTCCCAACCGCGTTGCCACCGCGGCTGCCGCGCCCGAGGAAATCCCAGCGAGGATTCCCTCTTCCTTCGCCAGCCGGCGTGCCATTTCAATGGCCTCCTCGTTGGTGATCAACTCCACCCGGTCCACCATTTTCAAATCGAGTGTATCCGGGATGAAGCCTGCTCCGATCCCCTGAATCTTATGCGGCCCGGGCCTGAGTGGTTTCCCGGACAGATACTGGGTAACCACCTGACTATTGAGCGGCTCGATGCCCACGGAGAGAATCTTCTTGCCGCGGTCCTTCTTGATGTACCGTGACACGCCGGTAATCGTGCCTCCGGTGCCGATGCCGGAGACCAGCACGTCGATCATCCCGTCGGTGTCCTCCCAGATCTCCGGTCCCGTGGTTTGCACGTGAATCTCCGGATTGGCCGGATTCTTGAATTGCTGCAACATGACGAAGCGCCGCGGGTCTGAGGCGACCACCTCTTCGGCCTTCTGAATCGAGCCCGCCATTCCCTCGCCGCCGTCGGTAAGGATCAGGTTCGCCCCGAGCGCTTTCAGGACCTTCCTGCGCTCCACCGACATCGTCTCCGGCATGGTCAGGTGGATCGGATAGCCGCGCGCGGCCGCGACAAATGCCAGCGCGATCCCCGTATTTCCGCTCGTCGGTTCGACCAGCTCCTTGCCGGGACCCAGGATTCCTCGTTTTTCCGCATCCCACACCATCGAGGCGCCGATCCGGCACTTGACGCTGTAGGCCGGATTCCGCCCTTCGATCTTGGCCACAATCGTGGCCTTTCCGCCATCCGTGACACGGTTCAGGCGAATCAACGGCGTGCGCCCGATGCTCTGTGAGTTGTCTTCGAAGACGCGCAAATCAGATCTCCCAGTTCAGAACGAACCTGCTTTGTTTCTCATGCCACGCGCGCAGGAGGTCTGCGAAGGTGGTGTGATCGATAACCCCGCTCACTGCCTGGTCCACCTGCTGCCACATGTCGCTGAATGGAGTTTCGCCCTTCTGCTTACCGCGTGATCTACCCTGACCTTCGATGAACCGCAACACCTCCCCCACGGTCAGCGATTCCGCCGGCCGTGCGAGCAGGTATCCACCCTCGGCTCCCCGCCGCGACTCGACGAATCCCGCCTGTTTGAGCCCGGCCAGGATCAATTCCAAGAACTTCTGCGGAATCTTCTGCCTCTGGGCGATGTCGGCAATCCGAACCGGCTCGCCGGCCCGTTGCGACGCCAGATCGAACAGCGCCTGAAGTGCGTATTCCCCTTTGACGGATAGGTGCATCTATTCCTGGGTGGGCAATCACCCGTATCCCAGTAGAGATTGTAATATAGGCATCAGGCGTTAGGCATCAGGCGTCAGCTCCATTCGCGTAACGCGGACTGTTGGCGCGTGGCGCCCAACGATTATGCAAATCTCTCCGCTCGGGGCTGCGCCGGCTAAAGCCTGGTGCCTGACGCCTGATGCCTTCTAAAAATTCAACCTCGTCGAAAACTCGATGCGCCGGTTGTTGGCGGCGATTCCGCCAGGGCCGCCGCCAGCGCCTCTGCCGCCGTAGCCGGTGATGATGCCCGTAGCCTGCCCGAATTGCGGAGAGTTCAGACTGCCCACGTAACCGCCGGGATTGTAGTGGTTCAGGATGTTGTTGACATTCATCGAGACCGTAAGGTTGAACCTGCGGTCGGTCATGCTGGTGTTGCCGCCGCCACGGCCTCCACCGCCCCCCATGCGCATGCCGCCGCCACCGCGCGCACCGCCGCCGCCACCGCCACCGAATCCGCCGCGGCCGCCGCCCCCGCCCATACCGCCGCGCCCGCCGCCCATGTTGCCGCCGCCCATGCCGCTCGGATCGCCGGGAGTGGCCGCCACCGCGCTATTGCCGCGCTTGGGTCCGAACCCGAACGTGCGGCCGATGCGCGCGTTCAGCGAGATCATTCCCGCGCCTACGAGATAGTTCCGCGGCACCAGGCCGTCCGTCACACCCGGAGACGGCGTGGTGCAGAAATCGCCGAGGTCGGTGTTCACCGCGTTGGTGCATGACGACGTGGCGAAGAGCGGGCGGGCGTTCTTGAGCGTATTTCCGTAGATGTCGCGGCCCAGCACCACGTCGTACGGCGCGCCCGATTGCAGCGTGAGCAGCGGGCTCAGCCGGATATCGAACGGCGCGGTAACCGAGCCTACCAGTTGGAACCGGTGTCGCCGCTCGAGTGAGGACCGGCCCCAGTCCTGCGCGAAGTTGTAGGGGTTCGAAGGCGTGCCCGGCAGGTCGCGCGAGTGATTGAACTGGTAATTGCCGAACAGCGACACCTTGCGGCTGAACCGCGTATTGAAGTTGTACATCAGGATGTTCTGGTTCAGATTCGCGCCGGATTGATATTGGAAGAGGTTGCCCGCCGCCGCTCCATAGGGCCGGATGCCCGGGTTGCCCAGCGCGGGCACGTACGTGCCCGGGAAGGGCGTGTTGATCGGAACCGTCTGCTGCATGTGGATGGCGCGGGTGTTGGTGTACGTCACCGCCATGGTGGTGTTTTTGGGCAGTTGCCGCTCTACTCCGATGGCCGTCTGCATCATGTAGTCCGTTCGAAACTGCGGGCTCAGGCTGTAGATGCTGTTCTGTGCCGGCGATAGTCCTGCCGTCGACGGCGGATTCGGAAACGTGTCGGGGTTGGTCACCACGTAGGACTGCTGGTAAGTGCCATTGAGCAATTGTGTCCTCTGAATGGTGCTCTCGCTGACGCGGTCATAGAAGATTCCAAATCCGCCGCGGATCACGGTCTTCTGGCGCCCCGCCTTGGCGCTGCCGGGCGCCCACGCGAACCCGATGCGCGGCGCGAAATCGTGATTGTCGGTGATGTTGGTCTGCCGCTCGTAGCGCAACCCGTAGCTGAACGTGAAATTGGGGCGCACCCGCCAGTCGTCCTGCGCGAACAGGCCGATATCGTATTGATGAATGCTCGCGTAGGCGTTGCCTGTGTCGATATTGAACTGCGTCGCGCCGCCGCCCCGAATCCGGATCTGCGAACCCGTGTAGCCCAGTTGCATGAGCTGCAGTGTGCGCGTATATTGATCGATCGCGGAGAGCGTCACCGTCTCCGCGGTCGGATTAAAACTCGCGTCCAGCACCGGCGCGATGCCGCCGTCGAAATAGAATACGCCGCCGAACCCGTTCGGCGACAGGTTGCGATCGCTTTCGCGCCGCGCGCGGATGCCGAACCGGTAGGTGTGCGCCGCCTTCGCGATCGAAGTGTAATTCTGTAACTCGAAATGTTGGCCCGTATCGTAGTTGTCGCCCCAATTGGCGCCGCCCGCGGTGAATGCGCCTGAAACCACGTATTGCGGCAACAGATTGCCGATCTGATCGGTATAGTTGCGCGTGTACTGGAAGCGCGTCTCGTTCACGATGCGCGTATTGATGATCGAGGTCTCCGTCACCATCAGGTTCTGGTTGTTGCCGGTCGCGTTGTACGAAGTCTGGGCGTACGGCGGCGGAAGTTTGTAGCCGCCCACTCCCTGGTTTTCGCGCGAGGTAGTCCCACCTTCGAAACGCACTACCAGCGTATTGTTCTTGGTGATGGCGTAATCCAGGCGCGGACCGAACGACATCCGGTTGTTAGGCGTCACCACCGATTGCTGAATCGTCTGCTGCGCCAGCGTGACGGGGTCGACGTAGATGGCATTGATCAGTGCGTTGTCGCGAACCTCGCGGCGGGTGAAGTCGAAGAAGAAGCTGGCACGCTTGCCCAGCGGCCCGCCGACGTTGGCGTCGAGGTTGCGATTCGAGTAGGCCGGTTTGTTGGTCGAAATCGGATTGCGGGAATTGAAAATGCCTTCGCTGTCGTTGAAGGAGACGGCGCCGCGATAGCGGTCCGTGCCCGGCCGCGTGAGGATCTCGATGCGCCCAAAACCGAGCCGGTCGTACTCCGCGCTGAACGGATTCTGGTTGATGCGGATCTCGCGGATGGATTCCTTGGGGGGAAGATTGCCTCCGCTGAACCCGTCGATGTAAATCGTTCCGCCGTTGGGGCCGGCCCCCGGTCCAGCCAGCGCCTGTAAAGCATCGGCCAGATCGTCGGGATCGTCGGGCAGCGCCGCCAGGTCTTCTCCGCGCAGCACCAGGGCCGTGGCGTTATTGTCGGGCTCGACGCTCAGCGAAGTCGTCGCCTGGTCGGCAACGGTAATCTCCTGTTTCTCCGCTTTCACGCTCATCTGAATGGGCAGCGTGGCAGCGCTCCCGCCCGTAACTGCCACCGCCTTGTCGAAGTTGGCGAAACCGGGGAACGACACGCGTACGCGGTAAGTCCCCGGCGCCAGGCCCACGACGGTATAGCTGCCGTCCGCCTGCGTTTGCACGCTGCGGTTGCCGCCGTTACCCGAGACGGTAACCGTGGCGGCGGGAATGATGGCGCCCGAATCATCGGTCATCACCCCGCGGATCGACCCGGTCCCGGGGGTCTGAGCTGAGAGACAACCTGCAGCCAGAATGGCCGTCAACAGCAACAAGAGAGTACTTCGGCACAACTTGAGCATTCGCATCCTCTTTCGGGTTGGTAATGCGGTTTCGAATCGGTCTACTGTCCTTCTCCGCCGCCTCCGCCCAGGTTCCAGCCGCTCATGATGTCGCGCGTGGCAGTGGGAGAAGCCGTCAGCAGGGGTTCGACGCCTGCCAGTAACATGATTGCGGTGGCGTGGGTGGCGTCCGCGCCTTGCGTGGTGGACACCATGATGGCGTCACCCTTCTTGAGCTCCGCGAAGGGCAGGGCAGGGAGGTTGTCCAGCATTTGTCCGATATCGCCGCCGCGTCCCCCGCCAAATCCGCGTCCGCCGCCCATGCCGGGTCCGCGGCCGCCCCCTCCGCCAGCGCCTCCAGCCCCGCCGGGTCCGCCCTGCTGCTGCGCGCCAGGCGCATAGCGCCGTGCCAGCATCGCCGCCATCGTATCGGGAAGCTTGCGCATCGTGGTATCGGCATCCACCTTCAGCGTGAGCAGTTCCTTGGAGTTCTTGTTCGCCAGATCCTTCACCGTGATTTCGCCCTTGGCGGGATCGACGGCCGAGATCGTCGCCGCAATCTGGCGGAATGTCCCGGAGACGATTTTCTCGGCCAGGATGGTCGTACCGTCTTCGGCCCGGTTGCCCAACACGCGCATCTGGTCGCCCTGCTTGATCTCCTCGAAGGTGGAGGGCTTGGCATCGGCGAATCGCGCCGAATCCGGCGCGTAGCGGTGATAGGTGGTCTTATCGGAGGGTTTGACGGTGAAGGTCCGCGAGCCGGCCTTGATCGTTACGGTCTTCTGGGCCGTGTCGATCGCCGTCACATTTCCTGTGGTGCCCCGCCGTTTCCAGTCCTCCACGTCCTTCTGCTGAATGCTGGCGACGTCGCTCTTGCTCATGACGAGCACCGCGGTCGCGGCGAGCAACTTGGGGTCTGCCGCTTGCGGCGCCACTACCACGGCCCGGTCGCCTGCCGTGACGTCGCTCAACGCGATCTTGGTGCCTTTCTTGGCGTCGGTCTCGCCCGGAGGCATCTTCAGCAGGAGCGTTCGAGCGCCGGTCGTAACGGTGACGTCGTCGCCTTTGTCGCTCTTGAGAACGAGCTTGTTGCCGTCGGCATCCACGCTGGTAATGGTGCCCGCAACCTGGGTCCGGCTGGCCGGAGCCTGGGCGAAGACAATTAAGACGGAGAATAGGGCTATGATCGATAAACGCAAGGCTGACATTTACCGAAGTGGCGAAAGATAGCCCTTTTTGGTTACAGGCGATGTTTCCCGCGGGACCGGCATCAGCCGGTCTGACCAGGCTAGAAACTGAACCGCATCGACAGCTCGATGCGCCGGTTGTTGGCCATGCTGCCGGCGAAGCCGCCCGGGCCCCCGAAACCGCCGCCGAAGCCCGTATTCACTGTGGTCGGCTCACCGAACTGGGTCGAGGTCAGCACGCCCTGGTATCCGCCGGGATTGTTGTGGTTCAGAATGTTGGTGAAGTTGGCGGAAAGCGTAATCGTATAGCGGTGGTCGCTGGACGCACCGCCGCCAAAGCCGCCGCGTCCCCCGCCCATCGGGCCCATGCGCATTCCGCCGCCGCCGCCGGGACCGCCCATGCCGCCTCCGCGCGGTCCACCGCCTCCCGGACCGCCGCCGCCCGGACCACGGCCCTGCATATCTGCCTGGGTCGGACCACCGGCGCCACTCCGGCTAGGGCCGAATCCAAACACCCTCTGCACCCGCATGTTCACGCTGACCAGCCCGGCCATGGTCAGGTAGTTCCGTGGCACAAGATTGTTCGGGTTCGCCAAGTTATAACTGGTCTGGAAGTCTCCCAACGTCGTGCAAACCACGCCGTTGATGCCGCACGCTGCGCTCGAGGGTGCAAACACCGGCCGCGCGTTGAATTGCGTGTTGCCGTAAACGTCCTGGCCCAGCAGCACGTCGTAGGGCGCGCCGCTGCGCAGCGTGATAAACGGCGAGAAGAACAATCCCATCGGCCCCTGCACGCCACCGAACAGCGTGAAGTTGTGGTGGCGGTCCAGGTTCGAGCGTCCCCAGTCCTGCGCAAAATCGTACGGGTTGGTGGGAGAGGACGGCAGATCGTCGGCTCGCATGTATTGGTAGTTGCCTTGCAGCGAGACGCGCCGGTTGAAGCGCGTGCTGAAGCTGACCATCAGGATCCTCTGGTGCAGGATCCCGCCCGACTCGTACTCGAACAGGTTGCCGGCGCCGTAGCCATACGGGAAGATGCCGTTTAGAGCCCCGCGCGGCAGCAGGGGATTGTACGTGCCCGGCAGCGGGGTGTTAATCGGAATCGTCTGCTGCAAGTGGTTAGAGCGGTTCACGGTGTAGGTCACGCTCATCGTCGAGTTCTTGGGCAACTGCCGCTCCACGCCGATCGCCCCCTGCATGCTATAGTCCGCGCGCAAGTTTGAGTCCACCGTGTAGATCGCGTTTTGCGCGGGACTGAGCGTGGAAAGCGGAGGAATGTTCGGGTAGAACGTCGGGTTGTAAACCGTATATTCCAACTGCGTGGACCCGTTGTTGAGCATTGCGGTCTCGAAAGGTGCCAGCCCGACGCGGTCATAGAAGATGCCGAAGCCGCCGCGGATGACGGTCTTCTGCCGGCCGTTCTTGGGCGAGCCCGGCGCCCAGGCAAAACCGAACCTCGGCGCGATGTCGGAATAGGCGCTGGTCAGGTTCTGCACCTCGTAGCGGAGACCGAAGCTGAGTGTCAGGTTCGGCTTCACCCGCCAGTCATCCTGCACGAACGGACCCGCGTCCCAGCGCACCAGGCTAACATAAGGCTCGCCGGCCTGAATCGAGAACTGGCTTGGACCGCCGCCGAGCAACTGAATCTGTGAGGGCGTATAGCCGGCCGACGTCAATTGCAGGTTGCGGATGTACTGGTCGAGCGACGTCAGATTGGTCAGCACCGGGTTGCCGTTGGCATCCAGGATCGGCTGAAAGTTCGCGGTGAGCGCGGGCAGCGCGCCGCCGCTGAAGAGAAACCGGCCGTTGAAGCCTTGCGGATTCTGGTTTTGGTCGCTCTCGCGCCGCACACGCACCCCGAACCGGATAGTATGCGTCCCGTGGGAAATCGATGTATAGTTTTGAAGCTCGAAATGTTTGGCAAGATCGTATCGCGCGCCGATGCCGTTGCCACCCGTGGTGAATTGGTTGGATACCGTGGTCGTAGGTACGTAGTTACCGGTATACTCTGTCCAGGTGCGCGTAAACTGAAAACGCGTCTCGTTCACGACCTTCGGGTTCAGGATCGCCGTTTCCGTAACCATCAGGTTCTGTGCGTTGCCCGAAATGTTGTACGCCGCGTCGTTGTTATACGGCGGCGGCAGCACGTATCCGCCCAAGCCCTGGTTGTCGCGGGAATTCAGGCGTTCTTCCATGCGCACGGTCAAGGTGTTGTTGGTGGTGAGTTGATAGTCGAGGCGCGGCGAGATCGTCGTGTTCGCCAGCGGCGTGACCAGAGCGTTCGTCAGATGCGTGACGGCATAGGTGGTGGGATCCACCAGAAACGCATTCGTGATGGCGTTGTCCTGAATGTCGCGGCGCTGGAAATCCAAAAAGTAGGATGCGCGTTTGTTGATCGGTCCGCCGATGTTGCCGCCGAAGTTGCGGTTGCTGTAATCCGGCTTGTTCGAGGCGAACGGATTGCGTGAATTGAAGATGGCGTTACTGTAGTTAAAGTAGGCCGAACCGCGAATGTGATCGGTGCCGGGCTTGGTCAGGATCTCGATGCGTCCGAAGCCCAGGCGGTCGTATTCCGCGCTGAACGGATTCTGGTTGATACGGATTTCGCGGATCGATTCCTTGGGAGGCAATTGGCCGCCGCTGAATCCATCGATATAAATCGAGCCGCCGTTCGGACCCGCGCCCGGACCGGCGAGCGCCTGCAGCGCGTCCGCCAGGTCGTCGGGATCGTCGGGCAGCGCGGCAAGGTCTTCGCCCTTGAGCACCAGCGCCGTCGCGTTGTTATCGGGCTCTACGCTGACGCTCGTCGTGCTGTCCGCAGCTACCGTGACCTCCTGTTTCTCGGCCAGTATCTGCATTTGTATGGGTACCGTGACTGTGCCGCCGGCGCTCACTGCGACCTGCTTGTCGAAATTCTGAAAACCGGGAAAATTCACTCTGACGTGGTAGGTGCCCGGGACCAAACCTGTGGCTGTGTACGAGCCGTCCGCCTGCGTCTGCACCGTGCGGGGTGCGCCAGTGCCGACGATGGCCACGTTGGCTGCGGGAATCACGGCGCCCGAATCGTCGGTCAGCGTACCCCGTATGGTGCCGGTGGATTGCGCCAGCGCCGACACGGCAGCCAGCAGGATCGCGACAAGGAAGGAAAAGGTGTTGTTCATTTTTGCTCTGCGGGTCGTTTTTCAGCGCTCTGCTCTGCGGGTCGTTTTCAGCGCTCTGGAGAAAGGGCGCTGGGCAGGTTCTCCCTGGTTACCTCCCCCAAAAGGGCTAGGAACCGAAACATCCGTAAACGCACAAAAGCCGCTGGACAAACTGCCGTGTCCAGCGGCTCCTGTGAAAAACCGTTAGGTTGGGGTGAAACCGCTCTAGCGGCCGCCTTCCTTCTTGGGGGTCTCTTCCTTCTTCTTGCCGCCCTTCTTCTTGCCGCTCTTCTTCGTCTCTTCCTTCTTCGTGTCCTGGGCGAACGTCACGGCAACGGTGGTGAACGCCAGCGAAAGGCCGAGCATCAGAGTCATCAGTTTCTTCATTGCGTTTCTTTCTCCTTGGGATGCGACGAACTGATGTCGTCTGTTGCAAGATTAGCAAGCCGCCTATGAAACTCCTCTTAAAGCGCAATTAAAATGATTTCATTTTGCCAGTCCCGCCAGTTTGAATTTTTTTTAAGTGCGTCAACCGGTTGGTCTTCAAGAACTTGTTTGATCTCCATGTAGCGCGGCGGCCAGGTTCCGCGGGTTCGCCTGCTAAATTGGAGCCGGTATGAAGAAACCTGAGATCGCGCGCCGCCTGGCTCGCCGGACCGGCGTGAGCGAAGCCGAGGCCGCCGACCGCCTGGACCGCGTGGTGCACCAGATCGTGACCGGCTTACGCAACGGAAGAACGCCGTCTCTTCCCGGCCTCGGACGCTTTCGAACCGGCGCCGACGGCAAATTGAAATTCGATCGGCGCGGAGGCAAGAGCCGTGGATGATTGCTGCGAAGCGACCCGCGATGTCGCGCAAGTGGTGGCGCGCGGGTTGGCCGCCGGGAAGATTGTGGAGATCGACGGACTCGGCACTTTCTACCCCGACGCATGCCTTGGCCTCCGCTTCGAGCCGCAATCCATGCCCCAAGTCTTTCTCGCCTACGTGAAGGAGGACGAGACCAGGTGCGCCCGGCTCTATTCCGATCTCGAAGCGGCGGGCTTCAGCCCTTGGATGGACGTGCGGAAGCTCCTGCCCGGACAGAACTGGCCGCGCGCCATTCAGTCTGCGATCGAGACCTCGGATTTCTTCGTGGCCTGTTTCTCTTCGAATTCGGTGAGCAAACGAGGAGGATTCCAGGCGGAAATCCGCTACGCCCTCGATTGCGCGCGGGGCGTGCCCCTGGATCAGATCTTCATCGTGCCCGTGCGGCTGGATGCCTGCGATGTGCCGCGTGCCGTGCAGGCCGAATTTCAGTGGATCGATCTGTTCCCCGGCTGGAATCGAGGGGTGGCGGTACTGAAATCCATGGTCCGCCGGGAGATGTCCCGCCGCAAGCCCTTCGGCCGCACAAAGCGCTTGACGCCCCGCCCGCCGGGCGCGATGTTGTAGGAGCAGGCATCGCATCGTGTCGCTGGTCGAATGACGAATCCGTTCGGCACCCTGAACATGGCCGCGGGCTACGCGAGTTCGCGGCCGCCCGTGCACCCGCGCGTCATCGAAAAGGTCAATCAGCAGCTGCGGCGAACGGAGCCGTTTGACTTCGCGCTCGATGTTGGATGTGGAGGGGGAGTGTCGACCGCGGCGCTCGATGGTTTTGCCCGCCGAGTGGTCGGGCTGGAACCGATGGAATCGATGCTGAAGTTCGCTCCGAAGACCGCGCCTTTCGCGGCGTTCCTCGCCGGGACGGCGGAGGCGATTCCGATGGGGGATTGCTCCGTGGACGTCGTCACGGCCGCGGGATCGCTGAACTACGTGGACCTGGAACGGTTCTTTCCCGAGGCACTGCGTGTGTTAAAGACAAGCGGTGTGCTCGTGGTTTACGATTTTTCTCCAGGGCGAAGCTTCCGCGACGCGCCCGGCCTGGATGAGTGGTTTTCCGAATTCTTCAAGCGGTACCCTCCGCCGCGCAACCAGGCGCGCGCGCTCAGTCCGGCGATCCTGGCCGAATCCGCAACCGGCTTCCGGCTCTGCGAACACGAAGAATTCGAGATCGGCATCGTACTGACCCCTGCCTTCTACCTCGACTACATCCTGACAGAGACCAACGTTGCAGACGCGGTGCGAAACGGCATGCCCTACGGCGAAATCCGGGCGTGGTGCTCAGAGACTCTCACGCCGGTCTTTAACCGGCGGGAGCGCGAAGTCCTTTTCCCCGGATACTTCGCGTGTCTACGCCGTTAGAATACGAGGCGCACTGGATATTGAGCCTGCCGTTAGCCGGAAGGGGATTTCGCAGGTGCTCCTTCACAGGACGCGAAGAAAATTCTCCAGGTCCTGCTTTTCCTGCGCGGTGTAGCCGATCTCGAAGCGGCGGTCGTAGAAATCAATCAGGTCGCGGAGGGTACGCGCCGATCCGTCCGAGAAGTAAGGCGCCCGGGCGGCCAGGCCGCGGATCTGGCCGAGGACGATCGCCCCCACGTCCGCGCATTTGCCGGAGATCAGGGCGCGGCCTGGATCGTGGGTGTAAATGACCCGGTCAAATACCGGATGAGGTTCGGCTGACGGGTCGCAAGTGATCCGGAACATCGGCAGATCGGGTGAATCGTCTGCCGCTGCGGCGGTTGTCGTACCGATATCCATCCATCGTGTAATGCCCGCGGCGTGGCAGGTGGCGCAGGTGACCGCCGCGCCCCGATAGCGAAAGCGGCGGGCGAAGAATACGTCGCTGCCGCGCGCCACCGATGCGCGGAACTCGCGTTGGAGGCCGACGTTCGTCGCGCCTGCCGGTTTTCGCCACATATCGAACAGGCGCGGCATTTCATCGGATGACGCGGCAAGCCGGCCGGCCTTGCCGTTGGAAAGATTTGCCGGGCCGAGCAGCGGCGGTCCGCCCGATTCATCCAGCAGCCCCCCGCGGACGTCCGCACCCTGCGCGGCATAGAGCTGCGTCTCGAATTCGACGATGCGACGCAGTTGGTCCGGGGTTGGCCGCGTCCGGGCCTGTTCGTGGATCAGGATCGCGCTGGTGGCCTGGATTTCCAGAGTCGGCTCGCGGCCGTCGGTCATGAAGCGCAGGCCTTGGGGGCCGGCCGTAAGCTGATCGAGATTAGCTGCGACCCTGGGGCGGCGATACACGGAGACGGCGGGATGCGCGCTCCGAAGGCCATACGCCGCGCTGGTGTTGCATCCGGTGGGATCGCGCACGACCTCGATGCGGAATTCGGGGCGGATCGAGCTGCCGTCCGCGCCCTTCGGCGGCCATGGCAATGCGATGCGGAAGAGACCTTGCTCCAGAAGCAGCGAGTGCGACGTGGATTTGTCCTGCTGGAGATCGGGGCAATTGGAGCCGTCAATCGCGGCGAAGATCGGATCCCGGCCGCCCGACTCGATCCAGCGCTCGCGAAGAGTCGCGGCCGCCACGCTCATCGCGTTCGCCGGCTGGTGGCAGGTAACGCACGCGCGGCCGTTGGTTCCGAGCGGTTCGAAAAAAGGATGGTCTTTGGTTTGGACGGAGCCATTCCTATTGGCAATGGTGACCTGGCCGTCGGCATTGTCGAAAGATTCGTCCCAGGAGAGATAGCCGCCCTGCCCAGGCTCCCACCATGTGTGGGCGGGGCCATAGCGTCCGCTCTGGGCTGGAAGAGCCGGTGCGGCGAGGAGCAGCGTGAGGGTGAGATAAGTGCTCTTGGGCATCCTCGGTTTGCTGGTCAGGTTACCCAATGGACAGGCGCTATGTCAATTTTGGGCGCTGGCAATGGGCGCCGGCAACGCTGCCCTACGAGAACCGGCGGCGAAGACCCGCGGCGATCAATCCCAGGCCCGCCAGGATACAGGTGGCCGGTTCGGGAACGCCTGCTGCCGCCGGATCGACACTGACATTGTCCAGGCCGATATACTCCACACCCGCTGCGCCTGTCAGTGTGATCACCGTCGACGACGAGCCGGCGGTGAACTGCATGGAAAACGGAGTCCAGGTGGACGCGGTGCTGGTTGTGGAAACGGTGAAGGTCTGGCTCGTGCTCCCGGCCGAGGCAAGAATCGAGACCGGCGGTCCGCCCCATAATTGCGTATAACTGCCCAGGAAAAATGACAATTGGTATTGCAGCCCAGCGGTCGTCGCGATGGTTTGCGACACGCCCCCGAAAGGCGCACCTGTGTTGTAGGCGGTGAGATCGAGGAAGCGGCTCCCGTCTTCGGCCGAGAGACTGAACGGATTGCCGGCTTGAATCCACGAAACCTGCCGTCCCACGGCGGTCCATCCCGTGATGTTGGTCGGCCCCGCGTTGAAAGTCATGGTCTGATTTCCATCGTTGACCAGGGTGCCCAGTTCAAAGCTCCCATTGGTGAGCAGATTCGCGTCCGCATGCATGGCGAAGGAACTCAACAATACGGCCCCCGCCAGCAGGCGAATTGTAGCCCTGTTTACTGTTTGGTTGGTCTTCACGTGCGTAGCCTCCGAGCGCTGAAGCGACTCTAGCATGCACGTCGTTGCCAGAACAGGGTAAGACCGGCCCTCGCGGTGCCGGTGAATACCTGACGGGTTTTTACCCGTGGCGAAACGCACGGGCAAGCTATTTTACATACCTGGCGATCTGTTCGCAGGTAGCGAACCACACGCCCGGCTTCGACTTCATATACGCAACGAACTGATCCAGGTGATGCATAGGAGCACGATGGCCGCTGAGAAAAGGATGCAGGGTCAGGACGAACATAGTGCCCTCCTGGTAAGCTCCATCGAACTCATCCTTGTAGAGCTGGTAGAGCAGTTCCGGCGACGGCATGCGGCCGTTCTGGCCGAGATAGGGGGTCTCCGTAAGGGTCCAGTCGATCGCCAGCTCCACCAGGCCCGTAGGCTTTCCGTTGGCGACGATTTCGTAGGGCTCGTCCATAGCCTGCAGGCTGCTGTCGTATAGAAAGCCCTTCCGGCGAATGAGGTCGAGCGTGTTCGGGCTGAAGGCCCAGGAAGGCGCACGGTAACCCACCGGGCGCTTGCCGGCGGCCTTGGTGAGGTAGGCGATGGCCTTGTCCAGGAGCCGCTCTTCTTCGCCATCGCTCAAGCGCGGCGGGAATTCATGGATCCATCCATGGACGCCGATTTCGTGCCGCCCGCTTTTGAGAATCGCGGCGAGCATGGCAGGATGCAGCAGAGCGTCCACTCCGGTGACGAAGAACGTCGCTGGCACCTGGTAACGATCGAGCATGGCCAGGATTCGGCCGGTTCCGGTCTCTGCTCCGAAATCGGAGGCGGAGAGAGAGGTTGGTGAAGTGTTGCCGTCACGCAGCAGCGGCGCTTCGGTATCGTCGTCGAAGCTCAAGCAGACCGCGACCCGGGCGCCGTTGGGCCAGGACTTCGGGGTCAGCTTGCGCCCGGCGCGGACCGGTGCCACCGCCGCCCGCAACTGGTCGTCGGTCCAGGTGGTGCCGGGCTGTCCGGTCTGAGCGCCGGCATAAAGGGCGGCTGTGAGGCCGAGGATCTCCGCAGCGAATCGTCTCATGAAAACTCCGGGGGCCGCTCGCCGGCCACGGCAAAGGCGCGCTCCAGGGCGATCCCCACCGACCCCAGGGTGCCTTCATCGAAGAGGCGTCCGATGAGGGTGACACCGTGCGGCACGCGGCGCGGCGGTGAGAACCGGGGCAGGGGATTGGCGGGGTCGGGCGCCCAATCGCTGCGCGCCTCCGAGACTTCGACAAACCCCGCGCGAAGCGTGAGCGAGGGGTGTCCGGTGAAGTTGCTGATGGTGAGCATTTCGTCGCGCAGCGACGGCACCAGCAGCAGGTCGACGTGCGAGAAGATGCGCGCCAGCTCCATGGCGTAGCTGCGGCGCAGTCGGTCGGCCTGGACAAAGTCGACCGCGGAGAGGAAGCGCGCCTGGCGGAAGATATTGGGCCAGGCGTCCGGCACCTGCGCCTTGAGCTGGCGGAGGCCGCCGGAGAGCGTGAGATCTTCGAAGGCCGCGGCGGCTTCGGCGAACAGGATCAGCATCAAGGAGCCGTAGGGCCAGTCGGGAAGCGAGACCTCGACGGGCTTCATGCCCAGTTTTTTCGCGGTCTCGAGCGCGGCGCGGTCCACATCGGTAGCGGGATTGTCCTTCATCCAAGCAGGGAAGTAGCCGACCTTCAGTCCCCCGACGGGCGCGGCCGCATCGAAATCGAGCCGGCTCGGAACGCTGGCGGTGTCGCCTGCATCGGGACCGGAAATGGCCTGCAGCACGAGCATCGCATCCTCGACACTGCGGGTCATGGGACCGAGCTTGTCGAGCGACCAGCAGAGCGTCATGGCGCCGGTCCGCGGCACCCGCCCGTAGGTGGGGCGCAGGCCGGTAACGCCGCAGCGCATGCTGGGACTCACGATGCTGCCGCCGGTTTCGCTGCCAATCGAGAAGCCGACAAGGCCCGCGGCGGTCGCGGCACCCGGCCCGGCGCTCGATCCGGAAGCGCCCTCCTCCAGCAGCCACGGGTTCATGGTTTGTCCGCCGAACCAGATGTCATTGAGTGCCAGCGCGCCCAAGCTCAGCTTCGCAATCAGCGCCGCGCCGGCATCGCGGAGGCGCGCCACCACTGCGGCGTCGCCCGCCGGGACGCGATCGCGGTACGGCTCGGCTCCGTAGGTCGTCGGAATGCCCGCGGTGTCGAGCAGGTCTTTACCGCCCCACGGAATGCCGTGCAAAGGGCCGCGATACTTGCCCGCGGCGATCTCCTGGTCGGCCTGCCGGGCCTGCGCCCGGGCAAGATCGCCGGTAACGGTGATCGCGCAACGCAGCTTCGGGTCGAAGCGCTGGAGCCGCGCCAGGTAGATGTTCGTGAGCCGTTCGGAGGTGAGCTTGCGGTTTTCGATCCATCGCGATAGCTGACAGACGGGCGCAAAAGCGATGTCCGCGTCGGCGGCCGGCAGGGGACCGGGGTCCGCCTTGGCGCGAACGAATCGGTCGCGCGATGGGCCGGAGGGGTGTCCCGGCAGCACCGGATCCCATCGCGACGCGGGCGCCAGGGTGGGGTCGAGAGGCAGTTTGCGGGGGCCGGTCCGGCGCTCGTAGACGGGCGCCATGCTCTTGCGCCAGTTGCCGGCGGCGGTCTCGCGCTCGGCGGCGCTCAGCGGAAACTGCACCAGCTTTTCGGCTTCGGCGAACGTCGCGGGTGAGACCGGCGGCCCCACGTCGGGCGCGGTGCCGAAGGCCGGCGGCGCGCCTGCCGGCGGTTCGGGCGATTTAGCGGTTTCCTTTCGGCACGCTCCGGCCGCGGCCGCCAGTCCGAGCGAGGCGCGCGTCAGGAACTGCCGGCGCGATTTCGACATGGTGACTAGCGTACACCAATGCCGCTTGCGGGAAGCCGGATACCAACCGGTACGGTGCCAGTACGGTTGGATCTTTCCAGCGCCAGGGGTTTGGCTCAAACTCGTCGGTGGATAGCGGCAAACGGAGGGGCCGCTACCGGCGCTGGTGGCCCGGCGCCTGCCTCAGTCACCCCGCTTCAGCCTCTGACGCAGAGGCGCGGCCTCCTCGCGCCTCTGCTGTCAGTCTGTGATCCAATGGCAACATGGCTGGGTTGCGGGAGTATTTCCCGATTTTGAGGGATCGGGTTCGCCACCGCGAGTTCAATTCTCTATTCCTGTTCGTCACCTCGCGCTGCAACTCGCTTTGCCGCACCTGCTTCTATTTCGACAAGCTCAACAGCAGAGACGATCTGACGACGGAGGAGATTTCGCGCATTTCGGAGACGGCGCCGCCGTTTCGCAAGCTGTGGATCTCGGGAGGCGAGCCGTTCCTGCGCGCGGAGCTGGCCGACATTGTCGCCGCGTTCGTCCGCCGTAACGGGGTTCGCAACGTGAATCTGCCGACCAACGGTCTGCTGCCGGAGAAGATGTTTCCGATTCTGGACCGTATGCTGGAACTCTGCCCGGAGGCATCCATCGATTTGAATTTCTCGCTGGACGGGCTGGGCAAGACTCACGACGCCATTCGCGGAGTGCCGGAGAATTTCGTTCGCACCATGGCGGCGATGCGGGAGGCCGCCGGGCGATATCGCGGCATTCACCGGCTGCGGCGCAACGTTCTCACGGTGATCACCAGCGAAAACCGCGGCGAAATCGTCGATCTGGCGCTTCACCTGCGCGAACACGCCGAGATTGACGGGCACTATTTCGAGGTGGTGCGCGGCGCCGCACCCGACCCCTCGCTCAAGGTGTTGACGCGCGAGGCTCTCTCCGATCTGCACCGGCGGCTGATGCCGTTTCACCGGCACTACGCGGGGAAGCTGTTTGCGCAGTTACCCCGGGGCGTGAGCCAGGCCGCTGAACTGTACTACCTGGGCAATCTCCGATTCCATTACGATCTGCACGAGCAATGCCTGGAAGCGCCGTCGCCCTGGCCAATGCCTTGTACCGCTGGGGAGACCTCGATTGTGATCGATCACAACGGACGGTTCCGGGCGTGCGAGATGCGCGGCATCGTCGGGGACCTGCACGACTACGATTTCGATGTGCGGCGCGCCCTGGAATCGGAGGCGATGCGGAGCGAGGTGGCGGCGATTCCCCAGGCGAATTGCTGGTGCACGCATAGCTGCTTTATCCAGGACAGCTCCAAGTTCTCGGCCGCGGCGCAGCTCTGGCACATCCCGCGAGCGGGGCTGGCGGAATAGGCGGGCGACAAGCGCCCGGGCAGGCCTAGGGCCTGCGCCTCACGGAGTTAAGCTATGCGCATGCGATTATTCTTTTCTTTTCTCCTGATCGCCGCGCTGGCGGGCGCGGCAACGGAGATCAAGATCGGCGCCGACCGGCAGATCCGATTCACGCAGGACTGGCGCTTCTTCAAGGGTGATGCGGAAGGCGCCGAACAGCCCGGCTTCAGCGATGCCGCGTGGCGGCAGCTTGATCTGCCGCACGATTGGGCCATCGAAGGACCCTTCGATCAGAAATACGGCCCGCACCAGGGCGGGCTTCCGTTCTATGGCACAGGCTGGTATCGCAAGCACTTCATCGTGCCCGCATCCCTGAAAGGGCACGAGTTCAAGATTCAATTCGACGGCGCGATGTCGAATTCGAGCGTATGGCTCAACGGCCAGCGCGTCGGCGGACGGCCGTATGGATATGAGAGCTTCGCGCTCGACCTGACGTCCCAGATCAAGTTCGGAGAAGAAAACGTGCTCGCGGTCAGGCTCACGCCAGAGGAGCGGTCGTCGCGCTGGTATCCCGGCGCGGGTATTTATCGCAATGTGTGGCTGATCGTGAGCGGCCCGCAGCGGGTGGGACAATGGGGTACCTATGTCACAACGCCTTCGGTAAGCGATGCGAAGGCCACAGTCAACGTGCGCACCGACGTGGAGAACCGGGCGTCGCAGCCGGCCAAGGTCACCCTGGAGACGGTGATTCTGGACGCCGCGGGAAAGCAGGCCGGCCGCACGTCGAACGACGTGTCGGTTCCAGCAGGCGGGAAGCAGACGGTGGAGGCGTCCATCGAAGTAGCTAATCCGCATCGCTGGGATATGGATAGCCCGTATCTCTACAGCGTGTCCAGCACCGTGCGCGCGGACGGCAAACAGACCGACCACTACGTGACGCCGTTCGGCATCCGGACTATCCAATTTACCCGTGACAAGGGGTTCCTGCTAAACGGCAAGGCGTGCAAGTTCAACGGCGTCTGCAACCACCATGACCTGGGCGCGCTGGGCGCGGCCGTGAACCGGCGGGCGCTGGAGCGGCAGATCGAAATCATGAAGGCGATGGGGGTCAACGCCATCCGCACCAGCCACAATCCGCCGGCGCCGGAACTGCTCGAGCTCTGCGACCGCATGGGCGTCGTAGTGATGGACGAGGCCTTCGACATGTGGGCGATTCCGAAAGTGCCGAACGGCCTTTCGAAGTTCTGGGCGGACTGGCACGACCAGGATCTCCGAGAATTCGTCCGGCGGGACCGCAACCATCCCAGCGTAGTGCTGTGGAGCATCGGGAACGAGATTCCGGAGCAAGGCCGTCCCGACGGCGCCAAGCTGGCCCAGGAGCTGACCAACATCTGCCACCAGGAAGACCGGACGCGTCCCACGACCGCGGCGTTTAACAATTCGACCGGCGCCATCCGCAACGAGCTGGCCGACGCCGTGGATATCCCCGGCTTCAATTACAAGCCGCTGCAATACGAGGAGATCATCAGGCAGCATCCCAAATGGATCGTGTTCGGCAGCGAGACGGCATCGGGCGTCAGCTCTCGCGGCGTGTACCATCTGCCGATCGAGAAATACGACAAGCATCCCTCGCTGAACCTGACCAGCTACGACGTGATCTCGCCCCCGTGGGCCTACATCGCGGATGTCGAGTTCGATGCGCAGGAGAAGAATCCGTCGCTGCTGGGTGAGTTCGTCTGGACCGGCTTTGACTACCTGGGCGAGCCCACACCGTACTTCAACGGCATGCGCGGCACGAACAATGACGCCGACTGGCCGTCGCGCAGTTCCTACTTTGGCATCGTGGATCTGGCGGGATTTCCGAAAGACCGCTTCTACCTGTACCAGAGCCATTGGACCACCAAACCGATGGTTCACGTGTTGCCGCACTGGAACTGGGCGGGCATGGAAGGGAAGCCGATCCCGGTGATGGTCTATACGAACGCGGACGAGGTGGAGCTGTTGCTGAACGGAAAATCGCTGGGCCGCAAGAAGCGCTTCAGCGAGCCGGTAGAGCTGCCGGTCGGTCCCAGCGGGAGCCCCGACCGGAAGATCCATAGTAAGTACCGCCTCCTATGGCAGGTGCCATACGAGCCCGGCGCATTGAGAGTCATCGCGTACCAGGGCGGGAAAACGGTTGCCACACAGGAAGTCAAGACCGCGGGTGCTCCGGCGCGCGTGGTGCTTTCGCCCGACCGCGCGGCGATCAAGAGCGACGGCGACGATCTCTCCTTCGTGACCGTCCGCGTGGAGGACAAGGACGGCAATTTCTGCCCCCTCGCCGACAACCTGGTGAAGTTCAAGCTGGAGGGCCCGGGACGGATCGCCGGCGTCGACAACGGCAATCCGGCGACGGTCGAGCCCTTCCAGGCCGATTATCGGAAGGCGTTCAACGGCCTCGCCCTGGTGATTGTGCGTTCGGAGAACGGCAAGCCGGGGCGGGTGAAGATCACGGCCTCGAGCGACGGCTTGAAAGCAGGCGAGGCGACTGTGGTCACGCGATAGACGCCTCCTCTGGCGAACCGGACGGTTCGTCCAACCCGAACCCTCCGGTTCACCGACGTACCCCAAATCGTCGCTACTCCATCAGCGGAACCGCGCCGCTCCCAAGGTTATCAAGCACTTGCACGAGTGGCGACGCTCATCGAGCCGGCCCAAACCATTTGGCCCGAGGGCTGCATTCTATACCCGCGTTCCCGGCAGCTCAGCCCAAAGGAGGGTACGACGATGAAAAGCTTGACTACGAAACTGATGATCACCGCGGCCGCGGTGGCGATCGCCACCAGCGTGGCTTCCGCGCAATCTCTCAAAGCAGAGATCCCGTTCGCCTTCCGGGCGGGCGGCAAAGTGATGGCCCCCGGCACCTACGCCGT
>DATJYW010000186.1:0-22738 GCA_035499435.1 Candidatus Acidiferrales bacterium
CTGCCGCCCTGCAAACCCGGCGGGCCGCATGCCACCATCAGGCCCTTGTACTTGCAGGGGCCGGATTCGGGCAAGGGCGCGGTCTTGGGGTCGAAGTCGAGATAGTTGGCGACGAACAGATCGAGATTGCCGTCGCGGTCAAAATCCAGGAAGGCGCAGCCGGTGTTGTTGCGTTTGAGGCCGTTGGAGGTCCGGGTGGTCACGCCGGCTTTGGCGGCGACATCGACGAATTTGCCGTTGCCGAGGTTCTTCCAGAGCGCGCAATCGCCCCAGTAGGTGACGAAGAGGTCGTCGTAGCCGTCGTTGTTGAAGTCGCCGGCGCAGCATCCCGCGCCCCAACCGCTGCGCGCGATGCCGGCTTCTTTGGTCACATCTGTAAATGTGCCGTCGCGGTTGTTCTTG
This sequence comes from Candidatus Acidiferrales bacterium, assembly GCA_035499435.1. GTDB lineage: Bacteria > Acidobacteriota > Terriglobia > Bryobacterales > Bryobacteraceae > Solibacter. The sequence continues at coordinate 403 of DATJYW010000186.1, forward strand.
TAGAGCCTGCTCACCGGCGCGTTAGCGGAAGTCCATCCACCCTCGAAGCGCGATCCGTTGACCAGGAAGATGTCGAGCCATCCGTCCTGGTCGTAGTCGAAGAAGGCCGCCCCGCAGCCGGTGGTTTCGATGAGGTAACGATTGCGTTTCTCGCTGCCGTAGATGGTTTTGGTGCGCAGGCCGGCTTCGCGTGCGACGTTTACAAACTGGACATCGGCGCCGCTGCCCCAGAGCAGTTGATCGAGGCTGAAGACCGCCGCGGTGCGGCACAACGATTGGACGAATGTGCGGCGATCTGCCCGCGCCATACTGCCTATTAGAGCAGATCGGGAAAGGGACCTCGGCTCCGTTCTGGAAGAGACAAAGCACCGCTTCGGCTGTAGGTAATGTCTTGTTTTCTCTTTGGAATTCAAGTAGAATTCCCTCCAGCATTTCCGATTAACCCTGTGTGCCATCGGTTTGAGGGAGGGGGTACTATGAGGGGTCTTTGCCGCGTAGCACTGGCTTGCCTGGTGCTGTATTCACTGCCCACGGACTGCCTTGCGCAGGCCGTTTACGGAAGCATCGTGGGCACCGTCACGGACACGTCGAACGCCGCCGTGCCCCGCGCCAAGGTCACGGTTCGCGACATTGGCAAAGGCGTGTCCTACTCGAGCACGACCAACGAAACCGGGAACTACAGCCAGACTCACCTGATCATAGGAGTGTACGAAGTGCGGGTCGAGGCTGCCGGGTTTGAAACTTTCGTTCAGCAGAACGTCAATGTCTCGGTGGACCAGACCGTGCAGGTGAACGCGCAACTGCGTCCCGGCACGGTGGGCGAGGTGGTGAACGTCACCGCCGAAGCGCCGCTGCTGAAGACAGAGAAGAGCGACGTTTCCGACACCATGACCCAGAAGGCGGTGATGGAGCTTCCGGTCTTCTCGCGCGACATGAGCCGCCTGTATTTTCTGGTCCCCGGGGTCCAAGCCACCGGCACCACCGCAGCCAGCGAACAGCCGCAGGATATCTACCGGCCGAGCATCGGCGGACAGTACTGGGGCGGAATCAACTTTCAATTGGATGGCACGGACAACCGGGAGTCGGTGCTGGGCGAACCGGTCATCACGCCGAATCTCGACGCCGTCTCAGAATTGAAAATCACCACCACGGCCTATGACGCCGAGTTTGGGCAAGCCAGCCAAGGGGTGATCTCCGCTCAGACAAAGTCCGGCACCAACGCGCTCCATGGCACGGGATTCTGGTACCGGCGCGACCAACACGGCGCCGCGCGCGACCCGTTCGCCCAATCCCAGCCCATCGTGGGCAGCGGCGGCCAGTTCATCCCGCCGTCGGTGTGGAATCAGTACGGCGGCTCGATCGGCGGGCCGATTCAAAAGGACAAGACCTTCTTCTTCGGCGATTATCAGGGCGTTGCGCAGAAAAATGGCGGCTCCCTCCTCACGCGCGTTCCAACCGCGGCCGAGCGGACCGGCGATCTCAGCGATCTCGGCGCGGCGATCTTCAATCCGTGCAACGGCGCGAATTGCAATGTCGATCCGTCCGTTCGTCAGCAGTACCCCAATGGCGTGATCCCAACGTCCCAGTTGTCGCCGCAGTCCCTGGCTTTGCTCAACTATATCCCGCTGCCGAATCTCGTCGGAGCAACCGGCGCAGCTCCTAATTACGCGGCTTCCGGGGCCGGCATCGTGAACTGGAACAGTTTTGACACGCGCGTGGACCGGTATCAGACGGAAAAGCTGCACATGTTCGGACGTTACAGCTTCCTGCAAGTCGCGCAAACCAATCCTGGAGCTTTTGGACTCGAGGCCGGCGGTCCCACTTACGCGACCACCGCCTTTTCGGGCGCGGCATCCCTTCGCGACCAGAGCCTGGCGTACGGGCTGGATTACGTGCTCCGTCCGAACTGGCTGACCGATTTCCGGTTTGGGTTCTTCCGGTATCGCGTGTTCGTGAACCCCAACGGAGTGGGGACCTCACCCGCCAAGGACGCGGGCATCCCCGGATTGAATATCGACAACTTGTACTCTTCCGGCATGCCCGCGTTTTATCTTCAGGGCACGGGCGGCTTCAATTTCGGATACGCGCTCAACGTGAACTCCTGTAATTGCCCCCTCAACGAGCAGGAGAACGAGTTCCAGTGGGTCAGCAACACAACTCACAACGTCGGTAACCACGCCATCAAGTTCGGCGTGGATGTCCGTTATCAGCAGAACCTGCGCGTGCCGAGCGATTCGCACCGTTCCGGCGAGATCACATTCAGCCCGACGACCACCGAGGGTCCGAATGGCGGCGGGCTCGGCCTGGCCACGTTCCTCCTTGGCGACGTCTCATCGTTCGCCCGCTACGTGAGCAATTCGACCAACGCCGCCGAACGCCAGAAGCGGCTGTTTACGTACATTCAGGACACCTGGCGCATCACCCCCAAGCTGACGTTGAATTACGGTCTGCGTTGGGAGATCTACTTCCCGCAGTACGTGAACGGCCCAAACAACGGAGGGTTCCAGAACCTGGCGACGGGCGAGGTCATGATCACGGGCCAGAACGGCGTTGGAATGAATGGAAACATCGCCACGGGGCTGACGCACTTTGCACCCCGCTTGGGACTGGCGTACCAGTTGGACTCTAAGACGGTGATCCGCGCCGGATACGGGCGATCCTACGATGTGGGCGTGTTCGGGGTGTCGTTCGGGCACAATGTGACCCAGAACGTGCCCGTGCTGGCCAACCAGTCGCTGAACCCCGCCAATCCGTGGCTGCCGGTCTTCACTCTGAACCAGGGCCCGACGCCTCTCGACCCGACCACCATTCTGTCAACGCAACCCAAAGGCCCCAACGGCAATCCGATTCTGCCCAACGGCATCGCGCCCAATGTCCTGCCCGTGAGCAGCAACAACACCATGCGTCTGCCGGTAGTCGACGCGTGGAATTTTACCCTGGAGCGCCAGTTCACTCCCAGCGTGGTTTTTTCGCTGGCCTACGTCGGCAATCATGGCTATCACGTCACTGCCGGTGGGACGAACTATAACATCAATCAGCCGACGATCGTCGGTTTCGGGACGCTGAACACGAATCAGCGCCGCTTGTTCTATAACCAGTTCGGCTGGACGCAGTCGATCAAATACTTCGCCGACGACGCCAGCGTCAAATACAATTCGTTTCAGGTTCGCGGCGAGAAGCGCTTTTCCCACGGCCTACAGGTCCAGGCGAACTTCACGTGGGCGAGCGCGTTCGACTTTGCCAACGACTATTTCTTGTGGAGCCACGACCTCGATTATGGCCGTGAGAACGGCATTCGGAGGTTTTACTTCAATCTCAACAGTGTCTACGAGCTGCCTTTCGGCAAGAACAGAAAGTTCCTCAGCGGTGCGTCCCGCGGCTTGGACGCAGTGGTCGGCGGTTGGCAACTCTCCGGTATCTGGATTTGGGGTTCGGGCTTTCCGTTCACGCCATCCTATCTGGATTGCGGGAAGGACAACGACACCGGCCCATGCCGGGCGAACCTGGTCGGCAACGCAAGCGTGCCGAATCCCGGCCCGGCGGCGTGGTTTGCCGTTGCTACGCCCGGGACGAGCGGCACCGGTTGCATCAACACGGCGACACCAACAGCGGAGTTGAACGCCAACGGGTGCACGCGTGGTCCCTGGAGCCGCCCGGCGGCAGGCACGTTCGGGTACGTGGCGCGGAACTCGTTCTTTGGGCCGCACATCTTCAACATCGATATGTCGCTCACCAAGAACTTCCACGTTACCGAAAAGATAAACGCCCAATTCCGTGTCGAATCGTTCAACACGTTTAATCACGTCAATCTCGGGCAGCCTAACGCTACCGTGGACTCCCCGACCGCAGGACAAATTACCAGCATCCTGGGCTTGACGCAGATGCGTAAATGGCAGTTCGCGCTGCGTTTCAATTTCTAACCACTGCACATGTGGGACAGGCTTTGGCCTGTCCCCTGCTGCTCGCCGCGACCATCGTCTTCGCCGCGCCTCCGCCTCCGAACTTTCACCGCGATATCGCGCCGATTCTGTTCGCCCAATGCGCTTCGTGCCATCGTCCCGGGGAAGCCGGGCCGTTCTCTCTGCTGACTTACGAAGACGCTCGGAAGCGCGCGTCCCTGATCGCCGCAGTCACCGCCAAACGCTACATGCCTCCCTGGCTCCCGGAGCCGGGCTATGGCGACTTCGCGGGAGAGCACCGGCTCACCGGCGCGCAGATCGAAACCATCCAGCAGTGGGCCCGCGGCGGCGCGCCCGAGGGCCCGGCCACCGGCTCACCGCCTCCTCCGGTCTTCACTCCGGGCTGGCAGCTTGGACAGCCCGACCTGGTCGTCACAGCCGGCAAACCATTCGCCGTCCCGGCCGACGGTCCCGATGTGTTCTGGAATTTCATCCTGTCCCCGGAGGTGCGTGAAACGCGCCAGGTGAGAGCCATTGAGATCCGGCCGGGCAATGTCCGCACTGTCCATCACGCGAACCTGCTGATCGACCGCTCGCGCTCTCTGCGCGATCGCGAGAAGGTCCGCGGCGAGGGATTTCCGGGCATGGACCTCACGATCGCCTCCGACACCTTCGACCCCGACAGCCACTTCCTGTTCTGGAAGCCCGGCGCGGCGCCATCGGAAGAGCCCGCCGGCATGTCATGGCGTCTCGATCCCGGCAACGATCTCATCCTGAATCTTCACCTGCGGCCGAGCGGGAAGGCGGAGACGGTACAGCCCTCCGTCGGTTTGTACTTCACGCGCGAGCCGCAGACGAAGTATCCCATGCTCATCCAACTCGAGCACGACGGCGCGCTCGACATTCCGCCCGGTGACTCCGATTTCCTGGTCTCCGACGATTTCCGCCTGCCGCTCGACGCCGACGTGCTCGCGGTGTACCCACACGCGCACTACCTGGGCCACGTGCTGGAAGGCTTCGTTACCCTGCCCGACGGCACGCGCCGATGGCTAATCCGGATTCCACAATGGGACCTCAACTGGCAGGCTGTGTATCGCTACCGCGCGCCGGTGTTCCTGCCCAAGGGTACGGTGGTCTCCATGCGGTTCCACTACGACAACTCCGCCGCCAACCCACGCAATCCGCATTCCCCGCCGCAGCGCGTGAAAGGCGGCAACCAGTCCACCGATGAGATGGCCCATCTGTGGCTGCAACTGCTGCCTCGCGGCTCGGGGGATCAGCGTGCCATCTTGCAGGGGGCCATCATGAAGCGGCGCCTGCAGAAGTATCCGGCCGACTTTTCCGCCAACTTCAATCTCGGCGCGCTTGCGCTTAACCACAAGGATGTGCCGTCCGCGGTCGCGCATCTCCGCGCGGCGCTCGCCGTGGAGCCCGAGCAGCCGGCGGCGTTGAACACCTATGGCGTCGCGCTGGAGACCGGCGGCAGCATCGACGAGGCCATGGAGCAGTTCCGGCACGTCCTCCGCGTGCGTCCGGACGATGCCAGCGCCCGCTACAACCTGGCCGTGGCTCTGGCCGGGCAGGGCCGGTACGAAGAGGCTGCCTTGGGATTTCGCGAACTGCTCGCCGGTCACCCCGAAGATCGCGCCGCGCGCGAGCACCTGGCGCAGGCGCTCCGCGAGCTGGGCGACGCAGCCGCGTCGGCGGGGCGGCTGGCACAGGCGATCGAATGCTACCGCGAGATGGTCGGCCTGGAGCCGCGCGATCCGGACTTGCGCAACAACTTCGGCATTTTGCTGGTCCGCTCCGGCGACAACGCGTCCGCCATCGAGCAGTTCGAAGCCGCGCTCAAGCTGGACCCCACGCACGCGGCGGCGCGGCGCAACCTGGAGATCGCGCGAAAGAGACAATAGAGACATGCACCCTCGCCGGTTGCCGATCTGGTGTTTGTTGGCCGCGATTTCGCTCCCACTTGCCGCGCAGGAATCACTGTTGCAGATCGAGAATCGCGCCCAGGAGCTGAAAGCGCGCGGGGATGCCGCCGGTTCCCTGGCGGCGTGGGAAAAGGCCGCCGAGCTCGATCCCCAATCCGCTCGCATCCAGGATGAGATCGGATTCCTGCTGGTGGTGTTGAACCGGCGTCCGGAAGCGATCCAGCATTTCCTGAGCGCGATCGAGCTGGCCCCACGTTTTGCACCTCCCCGATACCATCTGGGAGTGCTTTACTGGCTCATGGAGGATCCGAGCGACGCCATTCCGCAGCTTCAGGCGGCGGTCGAGCTGGAGCCCCGGAATTTCGACTACCGCTTTCATCTGGGCCATGCGCTGAACTCGACGTCGCACTTCGCCGATGCTTTGGAGCACCTGCGGACCGCCACAGCACTCAATGCCGGACATTCCGAGGCATGGAACCAGCTCGGGCTGGCGCGCCAGAACACGGGCGACGCCAGCGGCGCGGTCGAGGCCTACCAGCGGGCCGTGAACCTGGATCCAAAGAACCTGGATGCCCGCAACAACCTCGGTTTCACGCTGGTCAACACCGGGCACGCGGACGAGGGCGCCGCGCAATTCCGCAAGATCCTGGAACTTCAGCCGAACAATATCCAGGCGCGGGTCAACATCGGATTTGCTCACTTGCAAAAGGGCGAGCTCGACCAGGCCGAGGCCGATTTCCGCGACGTGATCCGGCGCGATCCCAACTCGGCCATCGCTCACTACGACCTGGCAGTAGCCTTGAAGCAGAGCGACCGGTTGGACGCGGCCAAGACCGAGCTGGCCACTGCCTTACGGCTCGATGCCAACCTGGCGGACGCGCATTACACGTTGGGAATCATCGAGTGGCAGGAGGGAGATTTCGCCGGGGCTGCCCAAGAAATGCAGGCTGCGATCGCGGCCAATCCGTCCTACGGCGAGGCGTATTTCATGTTGGGAACGGCGCTAAAACAGAAGGGCGATCTCGACGCGGCGGAGTCGGCGCTGCGCTCGGCCATTCGCCTCGAGCCCGACAATCCCGGCCCCTACAACACGCTGGCGCAGTTGCTGCGGCAGAAAGGCGACGTCGAGGGCAGCCGCGCGGTGTTCGAGGAGGGCGCGAAGGCGAAGCAAAAGAAGGAAGCCGAGCTCGGCAGGATGCTGCAGAAGAAGTGAGTGGTAGGGACGGGCAGATTCGAACTGCCGACCTGTCGCTTAGGAGGCGACCGCTCTATCCATCTGAGCTACGTCCCCACTGGTTTTCATTGTACAGTGGGGCCCAAGCAGCGCGCTGCGCGCGCCGGCAGACCGGCTGAATCCGGTCCCGGTGCAAATGGCCAATCTCCAGAGGCGGGCCAGGAGGCCTGTCCCGCTACCTCGCCAGCCCCTTGCGTCCGATATCGCGCCGGCAGTGCATGCCCTCGAATTCGATCTTCGCAACGCCGGCGTAGGCGGCATCGATCGCACCCACCAGGCTCGCGCCGGACGCCGTCACTCCGAGCACGCGCCCTCCGGCGGTCTCGAGCCTGCCGTGCAGCAGGCGCGTGCCGGCCTGGAAGACCGTTGCGCCGGCGGCCTCGGCCTCGTGGACGCCTCGAATCTCTTTGCCGGTCTCGTAGGCGCCCGGATACCCGCCGCTGGCCAGCACCACGCAGACACTCGGGCCGGAACGCCACTCCAGCTTCCGGCCCGCAAGACGCCCCTCGGCAGCGGCCATGAGCACCGGCGCAAATTCGCTGCGCATGCGATGCATCAGCGGCTGCGTCTCGGGGTCGCCCAGGCGGACGTTGAACTCGAGCACCTTGGGGCCGGCGGCCGTCATCATGAGGCCCGCGTAGAGGAAGCCGGTGAAGCCCGTTGCCGCGACGGTGGGCAGCATCACGCGCTCAAGGATCTCGCGCGACTGAGCCTGACTCAGGATCGCGCTATCCGAGTACGCGCCCATGCCGCCGGTATTCGGACCCTGGTCGGCGTCGAAGACGGCCTTGTGGTCCTGGGTGGGTTCGAGCGGCAGGATATCGCGGCCGTCGCAGAGCGCGATGTAGCTGACTTCTTCGCCCTGGAGAAACTCTTCGATCACGAGCCGTCCCTGCAAGGTTGACAGCGCGGCGTCGGCCTCGGCCTGGTTGTGGGCGATGACGACGCCCTTACCCGCTGCGAGACCATCGGCTTTGAGGACTACCGGGAATCCGAATCGCCCGAGCACCATCCGGGCGTGATCCGCGTTTTCGCAGACTTCATAGTCAGCGGTGGGAATGCCGTGCTGGCGGAAGAACTCCTTGGCGTAGACCTTGCTGCCTTCGAGGCGCGCAGCTTCGGCCGTGGGGCCGATCACGCGCAATCCGCGCGCCCGCAGCCGGTCAACGATTCCGGCGACCAGCGGCGCTTCCGGCCCGATAACCGTCAGGTCGGCATCGACGGCCACCGCGGCATCGAACGGGTCGCCCGGAACGCACGTTCCCACGCGCGCCATCCCCGGATTTCCCGGAGAAGCGAACAACTCCACACCGCTGGACTGCGCCAGCTTCCAGCACAGCGCGTGCTCCCGCCCGGCGCTTCCAACCACCAGGATTTTCATGTGCCATATAGTAACAACCCTGTTGGGGGGCTTCGCCGGTGGCGAGGGATTACTCGTATCTCAGCGCCGAGATCGGGTTCACCCTGGTGGCGCGATCGGCAGGGATGTAGCCCGCAAGAAGCGCCACGCAAATCAGCGCGATGGCGGCGAGCGCAATACTCAGCGGGTCGGCTGGGGCGACGCCAAAAAGCTGCGCGCTCACCAGGCGTGTGAGCGCAATCGCGGCGGGAATGGCGATCGCCACACCGGCGGCAGTGAGCACGACGACCTCGCGCATGACCAGGCTGAGGAGGCTGCCGCGCCCCGCCCCGAGCGCGACCCGGATGCCGATCTCGCGCGTCCGCCGTGAGACCGTGTACGCCATCACGCCGTACAGCCCGATGGCCGCCAGCAGGGTTGCCAGAACGGCGAAGAAGGAAGAAAGGCCGGCCATCAGGCGTTGCGTGGCAAGCGAGGCATCGAGCTGGTCTTCCATGGTTCGCATGGCGGTGAGGGGAAGCGCGGGGTCAAGCGCGGCGGCTTCGCGCCGCAGCGTGGAGAAAAGCGCCTTGGGATCGCCGGCGGCGCGGACGTAGAGGACCAGCGAACCCGGAATGGGATCCTGCAAATAGGCCAGGTACGCCACTCTGTGCGGCTTTTCGTTCACCGTAGAGTACTTGGATCCGCGCACCACGCCGACGATCTCGATTTCACCGCGCTTGGCGTCCCCGGCGCGAAGGAAGCGCCGGCCGAGAGGATTGTCGTTTCCGAAATAGTAGTGCGCGAAAGTGTCGTTCACGACCGCGACCAGAGGCGCGCCCGCGCGGTCGCGCGTGGTGAACTCGCGGCCGGCCAGGAGCGGAATCCCCATGGTGCGGAAGTACCCCGGCCCGACAGCATCCATCCACGGATTCATGTCATCGGCGTCCTGCGTCTGGCGCGTGGGGATGACAATGGTGGCACGATCCTCGTCGCCGGTGATCACGCTGACCGTGCCCACGGCGGCGGAGCGGACGCCGCGCGCGTCGCCCACGCGCTGCTGGAGCTCCTCGGCGAAGCGCCGGATGCGGTCGGCTTTATAGCCGCCGAGCGACGGGTCCACGGAAAAACTGAGCAGGTGATCGCGTTGGAATCCGAGGTCCACGTTCTTCAGGTTGTTTAGGGAGCGCGTGAATAACGCCGCGCCGATCAGCAGCAGCAGGGAGAGCGCCACCTGCGATACGACGAGAACCTTGCGCATGCGGACGTGGCCGCCACCTCCGCGGACGTGGTCCGCCTGGTCCTTCAGGGTGGCGGCGAGCCCGGGAGAAGTCACCTGCCAGGCGGGAACGAATCCGAACAGGATGCCGGTGAGGGCGGAGAGCGCGAACGTGAAGGCCAGGATGCGTCCGTCGGGAGACGCGGTGAGCGGGGTAGTGCCGGAGTTGACCCAATCGGCGAAGACGCTGAGCAGGGCGGCGCTGGTCCACCAGGCGAACAAGATGCCGATCGCGCCACCGGCGATCGAAAGCAGCAGGCTTTCGGTGAGCAGCTGGCGTACGAGCGCCCATCGGCTGGCGCCGACGGCGAGGCGCACAGCGATTTCCTTGCGGCGATTCACCGCGCGCGCCAGCAGCAGGTTGGCCACGTTGGCGCACGCGATCAGAAGCAGCAGGCCAACGATTGCGAGCAGAATCTCCAGCGGTTGCGTGGCTTCGTCGCGAAGTTCCGAGACACCCTTGCTGGCGGGCGTGAAGAGGAGCGGCTTGGAGGCGAATTCGGCGCGGCTCCGCTGCGTGCGGAACTTCATGGTCTGCATTTCCATGATCAGCAGCCCGTGATAGTAGGGCTCGAGGCTCGCGCGGGCACGCGCGGCGGAGACTCCTGGGTTCAGGCAGCCGACCAGCTGCAGCCAGATCACGCGCCGCTCATCCAGGCCGTTCCACGTGGGCGTCATCTGCGCCTTCATCATGGTGGGAACGAGCACGTCGATGCGGTTGCCCACATCGAAACCGTGATAGCCCGGGGCTGTGACACCGATTACCGTCATCGGCTCGCCATTCAGCAGGATCTTCTGATTGAGTATTCCTGGATTGCCGGAGAAGCGCGTCCGCCAGAAGCCGTAGGTCAGTACGGCGACCGGATGACCGCCGGGAACGCGGTCGTCTTCGGGCGTGATACCGCGGCCGATGGCCGTGGCGAGCCCGAGCGTTTCGAACCAGGTGCCGGTCACCAGCTCTCCCTGGACGCGCTCGCTGCGGTTGTTGTACGTCAGGTTGAGCGCAGTTTCGAAGTGCGCGGCGACGGACCGAAGCTGGGAGTTGTGTTCGCGGAAATCGCGAAACATCGGGTAGGAGAAGCGGTCCGTGCCCAAGACCGTGCCGCTCTGCGGGCCAGTGGTGCTGATGTACACCAGGTCGCGCGCATGGCTGACCGGGATTTCGCGCAGGAGGACCTGGTCGGCGATGGTGAAGACGGCGGTATTGGCGCCGATGCCCAGCGCCAACGAGAAGATGGCTACGGTGGTGAACAGCGGATTCCGGCGCAGGTTCCGGAACGCGTAGCGGAGGTCGGACAGCATTTGGCTGGTTACATCGTACCGCGGCGGATGCGCTTACTCGTATCTCAGCGCAATCAGCGGATCGACCTTGGCTGCCCGGCGGGCCGGTACATAGCAGGCCAGCAGCGTCACCAGAATCAGCGTCGCGGCCATCGCAAGAAACGTCAGCGGATCCACCGAGCTCACGCCGAACAGCAGCGTGCTCAGGAAGCGCGTCAGACCGAAAGCGCCGGCCGCGCCGAGCACGGTGCCCGCGAGCGCCAGGCTGACCCCGGATGTCCCGATCAGGCGGAGCACGTCGCCGTGCTGCGCTCCCAGCGCCATGCGGATGCCGATCTCGCTGGTGCGCTGCACCACGGCGTAAGAGATTACGCCGTAGATGCCCAGCGCTGCGAGAATCAGGCTGAGCGAGGAAAACATGGAGAGGAGCAGGGTCAGGAAACGCGGGCGGGAGCGTGCGGTGGACATCACGTCCTCCATGGTGCCGACATTCGACACCGGCAGCGCGCGGTCCAGGTTCCGGATTTCGTTGCGTACCGCGCCGGCCAGGGACATCGGGTCGCCCTGCGTGCGCACCACGATCCAGCTCAGGGCGCGCCCGCCGGGTCCCTGATCGAACGGGAAGAACAGCTCGGTTCCGGCCGGCCGGTCGAGCGCGGCGTTCTTGATATCCGCTACCACGCCCACCACGGTCCGCCACGGCGTGTTGTTCGACGTGCGCACGCGGTGCCCGAGCGCACTTTCGCGAGGCCAGTAGGTTCTGGCCAGCGTCTGGTTGACCACCACCACGTAGGGAGCATTGGCCCCGTCGTTCTCGTTGAGGAACCGGCCTTCGATCAACCGCGCGCCGACCGTCTTGAAATAGTTCGGACTCACCGAATTCCAGTAGTCGATGTTGTTGAGCGGCCCGCCGGGCACGGGCACCAGGCCCTCGATCATCGTGTCGTTGGCGTTGATCTGGCGCGAGGGGGGCAACCCGGTCGCGATGGAGGCGGAGACCACGCCGGGCAGGCCGTTGAGACGCGCGCTCAGCGCGCCGTAGAAGTTGGTAACAGCCGCCGCATCTTTGTAGGTCACGCCCGGCAGCGAGACCCGCATGGTCAGCAGATGGTTCGGGTTGACTCCGGCGTCGATGTCCTGCAGCTTCCAGAATGCCTTGATCATCAGGCCGGAACCGATCAACAGGACCAGTGCGAGTGCCAGTTCGCCGATGACGAGCACGGCGCGGAAGCGGCTGCCGGCCACGGCGCCCGTAGTGCGGCCGGCGGCCGATTTCAGCGTGTCGTGGAGCGCGGAGGCGCGCATGTGGACCAGGGGCGCGAGTCCGAAAGCCACTCCAGTGGCCACGCACACGACGAGAGTAAAAAGCAGCACCTGCGAGTTGATGGCGATCTCCCCGGCGCGCGGGATGCTGCCGGCGTTGGTGGCCACCAGGAGGCGCAAGCCGCCGAACGCCAGCAGCGTTCCGAACAGCGCGCCGGCCAGGGAGAGAAGAATTCCTTCGGTAACAAACTGCTGGAGCAGCTTGCCGGCACCGGCGCCGATGGCCGCGCGCACGGCAATTTCGCGCCGCCGCGATTCGGCGCGCGCCAGCAGCAGATTGGCGACATTGACGCAGGCGATGAGCAGGACGAACCCGACCGCGCCCAGCAGCACCAGCAGCGATTGCCGGATGCGGTGCACGATCTCCTCCTGGAAACCGGCAAGCACGAGGGTATGGAACTTGGGGTCGAACGCGTGGGCCGCGGCGCCCAGCTTATCGCGCGAGTGCTGCACGTACTGGCTGAGCTCCACATTGGCCTGCGCCGCGCTGGAGCCGCCCCGCAGCAATGCGAGCACGTTCATGAAGTGGCTGCCGCGGCCGCCCGGCTTGGCCGGATCGATCTGCAGCGGGACCCAGAGCTCCGGCGGGTCGATCTCACCCGGCGGGAAGGCGAACGACCGCGGCATGACTCCGACCACTGTACACGGGTTGCCATTGAGCCGGATGTCGCGGCCGAGTATTCCGGGGTCGCCGCCGTAGGCGCGCTGCCACAGGCCGTAGGAGATCAGAGCGGTCAGGGGGGCATTCGGGGTATCGTCGTTGGGCGAAAGGTAGCGGCCGCGCTCGGGTGAGACTCCCAGAAGCGAAAACAATCCGCCGGTGACGAAGCTGGCCGTGGCGCGGACGGGCTGGTCGGCGCCCGCCAGGTTTACTCCATTAGGATTAGTCCACGCCTGGAGATCTTCGAAGGAGGTGGTGTCGCGCTTGAGCTCGAGGTACTCGGGAGGCGACATCCAGAAGTGGCGGAGGCCGCCATTGGGGAACGTGGGGAACTCGGTAAAGACGCGCTGGAGGCGCTCCGCGTTCTGATACGGGAGCTGGCGCAGCAGCACCGCGTTGACCACGCTGAAAATCGCGGTAGTGGCGCCGATTCCAAGCGCCAGGCAAAGCACCGCCGCGGCGGTGAAACCGGGATTCCTGGCGAGCTGGCGCAGCGAATAGCGAACGTTTTGAGCTAGCGCACCCATCCGACAGTTAGACGCAGGGGCGGGAGATCGGTTATCCCTCGACCTTGCCGACCAGGATGATGGCCAGTGTCACATCGCCGGCCTTGACGGTGAGCGTCCAATCGTTGTCGCCCTCTTTGGCCAGACTGCCCGGGGCGGCTCCCGCAGGCGGCGATTCCAGCGAGAACACTGCAGGATGGGCCGTACCCGAGGCTTTGGTGCTCATCTGCACCAGCGCGGCGAAATCGGGCTTTGCCGCGGCATCCGTGTCGCCAGCGGCCGGGCTCAACAGGGCGAAGTCACGCTGCGGCGCCACACCCTGATGCGCTCCGTCCACGGGAAACTGGCTGTAGCGCATGGTGTAGACGCCGGCGGGAATCACCTGACCCCGGCGGTCCGCACCTTTACCGGGGAAGCGAAGAACTCCCAATAACGTCCCCTGCGTAATTCCGAAGGTGATGGACGCATCAGAGGGTTTGGCGCCGGCGGGAAGTGTCTTGACAAACCAGACTTCGCACCATGGGCCTGACGGGCCGGAAATGCGATAGCCCTGAGCCTGCATGGCGGCGGCCATCGCAGGCGCGGGAGTGGAGATTGGTTCGACCTTATAATCCTGGGCGAACGCGGAGAAGACAGCGAGAGAGAGGGCCAGGAAGAGAGTTTTCATGGCAGGTTATTGGAGCGGGAGACGGGATTCGAACCCGCGACATCGACCTTGGCAAGGTCGCACTCTACCAGCTGAGTTACTCCCGCTCGACGGAAACTCTATTTTCTCCCGGAAACATTCCCGATGTCAAACGTTACGCTTAAGTTACGGAAAGTAAAGCCTTTATAATCTTGTGGACAAGGGGATTCGCTGTGCTATGCTACTGTTCGGTTCTGCGGAGGATCGCGTCCGGCAGGGTTGGCGGGACATCGTAACGGAGGTTGCCGGCCAACCCGTGATGAAGACCTTCCTTTAGTTCCCGTATCTTGTTTAGAGTCTGTGGAAATCTTGTGCGTTACGTGTGGAAAAAATGAATACCTGGGATCAGATACGCAATTATTTGCAGCATAGAGTTTCGGCTGAAGGATACGATAACTGGCTCAAAGGCACCGCCTTCCTCGGGCAGGATGGAGAGATACTGAGCGTCTCCGTACCCGATCACGATACGCGCTCCTGGTTAGAGAGCGAATATGCACAGCCGATTCGCGACGGCATTCGCGACCTTAAGCTGCCGGTTCGCCAGATTCTATACGAAACCGATCTACGACAACCCGTGCGGGCCACGTTGCCCATCCCCGAGAGCCCGGTCCCCGAACTGGAGATGACTGGTGCGACGCTAAACCCGAAGTTCACGTTCGAGACATTCGTGGTAGGTGCGTGCAATCAGTTCGCGCATGCGGCTGCGAAGAGCGTAGCCACCAACCCGTCGCACAGCTATAACCCGCTGTTCCTGTATGGAGGGGTCGGAATGGGCAAGACGCACCTGATGCATGCGATCGGCAGGGAGTTGATCAACCGCTTCGGGACCATGAAGATCATCTACACATCCAGCGAGCGGTTCATGAACGAGATGATCGCGTGCATCCGCATGGACCGCATGCGGCAGTTCCATCAGCGGTATCGCGAAGCCGATGTCCTGCTGGTCGACGACATCCAGATGATCGGCAATAAGGAACGCACGCAGGAGGAATTCTTTCATACCTTCAACGAGCTTCACGATCATCAGAAGCAAATCGTGATTTCCAGCGACGCGCCTCCAAAAGATATTCCGGGACTTGTAGAGCGCCTGCGGTCAAGGTTCGAGTGGGGCCTTCAAGCCGATATTCAGCCGCCGGATCTCGAAACCAAAATGGCAATTCTGGATAAGAAAGCGGAAGCAGAAGGCGTGAAGCTGCCGGATGAAGTGCGCTCGTTCATGGCCTCCAAAACCAAGTCGAACGTGCGCGAGCTTGAAGGAGCGTTGGTAAAGCTGATCGCTTACACGTCGCTAACCGGCACGCCGATCAACCTGCAGATGGCACAGCAGGTGTTGAAGCACCTGGTGCATGTTCAGGATCGCCGCGTAAGCATCGATTCCATTCAGAAGGCTGTAGCCGAACGGTTCACGATCAAGCAGTCTCAATTGAAAGAAAAGAGCAATACGAAGAAAATCGTATATCCGCGGCAGATCGCGATGTACCTGGTGAAAGAGCTGACCGACGCCTCATTGCCGGAAATCGGCCGGGCTTTCGGCGGCAAACATCACACCACCGTGCTGCATTCGATTAACAAAATCGAGAAAGAGCGCCACACCGACGTAGAATTAAACAGGCTACTTCACAGCCTAATGGACTCATTGCAGTGAGTTTATTTTCTTTTCCACAGATGCACTTCAGGCGGGCACTCGAAGATTGTGCAAAAGGCGGAGACCCGGCCCTTTTTGCGTGCCGTCTCCACCCTGGAATCCGCAACTTCTCATAGCAGAAAGTGGCTGAGTTTAGTATAATTTAGGTAGACTTCAACACTTTGCACAGGCCCTATGAATGCGGTTCTTCATGTGCTTTTGATACGAGGCAATAAAGAACAGGAGCAGTAGCCGTGGAATTCACCGTAAGCAAGAGTGATCTGGTTCGTGAACTGAGTCTGTCGCAAGGCGTCGTGGAGAAGAAGACCACGATTCCGATTCTTTCGAATGTGCTCCTGGAGGCAAGCGGGGAAACCATTACGCTGACGGCCACGGACCTCGAACTGGGCATCCGCTGCTCCTGCCCGGCGCGCGTGAAGAAGGACGGAGCGGGTACCGTTCCGGCGAAGAAGCTGCTCGATTATGTCCGTCTCCTTCCCGAAGGGGATGTGAATATGAAGTTTCTGGAGAATCACTGGGCGACGATCACCAGCGGACGCTCGCGTACCCGAATTGCGGGTATGTCGCGCGAAAGCTTTCCTGAACTGCCGGCCATGCCGGAGCCGATCGCCCAGGTTCCGATCAAGACGCTCAGCTCCATGATCGCTAGAACTTCCTTCGCGATTTCCATGGAAGAATCGCGATTCACCCTGAACGGAGCGCTTCTGCTGATGCGGCCCGAAGGTTTGACGATGGTGGCCACCGACGGCCACCGTCTGGCATATGTCCAGGCATCGCCTGAAGAGAGCGGCACAACGGACAAGCCGCTGCGTGCCCTGATCCCGCGCAAGGCGATGGGAGAGCTGACCAAGCTGGGCGACGATTCCGAAGAGGGCGCGAAGGCAGCCATCGCGACCGACGACAATCACCTCTTTTTCCAGGTTGGGCACCGCCTGCTGATCACGCGCAAGCTGACGGGTAATTTCCCGGACTACGAGAGAGTATTGCCAAAGGACCATCAACACCTGGCGCGCCTGGAGAAGGGCGAGATCCGGTCTGCCATCGAACGCGTGGCCCAGTTCGCCGATGAGCGTTCCAAGGCGATCCGCGTGCAATTTACGAGCGGCGAGGTCAAGGTCTTCTCGTCGAGTGTCGAAACCGGCGAGAGCGAGGAAAGCGTGCCCAGCGAATATCAGGGCCCGGATCTCGAGATCGGTTTCAACGCCAACTACCTGCTCGACTTCCTTCGGGTAATTCCACAGGATCACGTTGCGTTCGAGCTCAAAGATCAGAAGAGTGCCGGGGAAATGCGTCCGGCTGGCGACAGCGTATCGGATCAGTACCGCTACGTAGTCATGCCCATGAGAATTTGAGGTGTCTCAGACCGGGCGGGCTTTCGGCCTGCCTATTTAAGGAACTATGGCAAACGAAGTGAACACGGGTGCGGAAGAAGTATACGATTCCAGTAGCATCAAGGTATTGGAGGGCCTTGAGGCAGTACGCCTGCGGCCGGCGATGTACATCGGCTCGACGGGTGAAATGGGTCTGCACCATCTGGTATACGAGGTGGTCGATAACTCCGTGGACGAAGCGCTGGCCGGCTTTGCCACGGAGGTGAGCGTCACGATTCACGACGACAATTCGGTCACCGTGGTCGATAATGGCCGCGGCATACCCGTCGGGATTCATGAGGAAGAAGGCGTTTCCGCCGCGCAGGTCGTAATGACGAAACTGCACGCCGGCGGCAAGTTCGATTCGAAAAGCTATAAGGTGTCAGGCGGTCTTCATGGAGTCGGGGTGAGCTGTGTGAACGCCCTGAGCGAGCGCCTGGAGTTGGAAATCTGGCGCGAGGGCCACACGTGGCAGCAGGAATATGCTTTCGGCGCGCCCAAAGGGCCGCTTACCAAGACCGGCAAAGCGGGCCGCAAGACCGGGACCCGCGTTACGTTCAAGCCCGACGGCACCATCATGGAGGTGACCTCATTCAATTACGACACTCTCGCGCAGCGCTTGCGCGAGCTGGCGTTCCTGAATAAAGGCCTCAAAATCGTTCTTACCGACGAGCGCGTCGATCCCGAAAAGACCACCGAGTTCCTGTACACCGGCGGCATCAGCGAATTCATCAAGCACCTCAATCGCGGCAAGGCGGTGCTGCACGACAAGCCGATCCACTTCGAAGCCGAGCGTCCCATGCCGAACGGCGGCACGCTGACCATGGAAGTGGCCTTGCAGTACAACGACGGCTACAGCGAAAACGTGTTCAGCTTCGCCAACAACATCAACACGGTGGATGGCGGAACGCACCTGACCGGGTTCCGCACCGCGCTCACCCGCACCATCAACTGGTTCGGGCAGCAGGAAAAGCTCTTCAAGGACGTGAAAGAGAACCTGTCCGGCGACGACGTCCGCGAAGGTCTCACCGCGGTGGTCAGCGTCAAGGTCCCACAGCCGCAGTTCGAAGGCCAGACCAAGGGCAAGCTCAACAGCGATATCGCCGGGCAGATGACGCAGTTCGTCAACGAAAAGCTCAGCGAGTACTTCGAAAAGAACTCCACGGTGGGGCGGAAGATCGTCGCCAAGGCGATCGACGCGGCTCGCGCACGGGAGGCCGCGCGCAAAGCCCGCGACCTCACGCGGCGCAAGGGTGCGCTCGATTCCGGCGGCCTGCCGGGCAAGCTCGCGGATTGCCAGGAGAAGGACCCGCGTTTGTGCGAGCTCTTCCTGGTGGAGGGAGAGAGCGCCGGCGGCACGGCCAAGCAGGGCCGCGAGCGCAAGTACCAGGCGATTCTACCGCTGAAAGGCAAGATCCTCAACGTCGAAAAAGCGCGCTACGACAAGATGCTGGGGCACGAGGAAATCCGCGCCATGATCACCGCGCTCGGCACCGGCATCGGCAAGGACGATTTCGACGTCGCCAAGCTGCGCTACGACAAGATCATCATCATGACCGACGCGGACGTGGACGGCTCCCACATTCGCACACTGCTGCTCACGTTCTTCTTCCGTCACATGAACGAGCTGATCACTCGCGGCAAGGTGTACATTGCGCAGCCTCCGCTGTATCGCATCAAGAAGGGTAAGAGCGAAAAGTACATCAAAGACCAGAAGGAATTCGATAAGGAGATCATGCGCCGCGCCACGGAGAACGTGGTGGTGGAGATCCATTCCAACGGCAACGGGAAAGCCAAAGACACGCTGGAGGGACAGGAGCTGCGCACGTTCCTGCTGAACCTCAACGAGTTTCAGGAGATGTTCCACAAAGTGGAGCGGCGCCTGCGCGATGCGCGCGCGGTCGAAGTGCTGGGGGACATCAACCTCCGGGTCGACACCAAGCAGGATTTCCAGGTGGAGGCCAATCTCCAGCCCGTCTTCGATGCCCTGAAGAAAGCCGGCGTGGCGCCGGAGATGCGCAAGGATGAAGAGCACTCGGCATTCGCCGTGGTTTACAAGGATTCGACCGGCGCCGAGCGAACCATCGGCATACCGCTTGCGAATCAGCCGGAGTATCGCCGCTACCGGCGCCTGGCGCGCGATATCGCGAAGTTCAATCAGCCGCCGTTTGCGGTGGTGAAGAGCGAGCATCGCGATTCGCAATCCAACTGGAGCGACCTCTTGGATTTCGTCAAGAACGAAGGCAAAAAGGACGCAAGCGTTCAGCGGTACAAAGGGCTGGGCGAAATGAATGCCGAGCAGCTCGCCGAGACGACTATGAATCCCGAGAAGCGCACGTTGTTGCAGGTGCGCCTCGAGGACGCGGTGGAGAGCGAGGAGATCTTCTCGACACTTATGGGCGAAGACGTGGAAAGCCGCCGGCGCTTCATCGAGGAGAACGCGCTGGACGTGAAGAACCTCGACGTGTAGAGTGGGCCTATGGGCGCCGGAACGCTGATTTCGGTTGAAGAATACCCCCGGACGTCGTACTCGCCCGATAGGGAGTACGTAGACGGCGTGCTGGTGGAGCGCAACGTGGGCGATTGGTTTCACAGTCTGATCGAGAGCAACATCATCTTTGCTTTGCGGACCAGGTATCCGCATCTGAAAGCGGTTCCGGAGCTGCGGTCGAAGGTAAGCCCGAACCGGTATCGACTTCCCGATGTTTGTGTGCTCCTGCGGGCCCCGTTACCGGCGAGCCCCGCATCGAGCTGACCAGGGAAGAAGTCTTTCGGAACTGAACGTTATTCAACCGTCACGCTGACCACGTGTTGCCCGCGCGGCAGCAAGAGGGAGAGCGGAGCGTCCTCGCCGTCGATCTGCACCCTGCGCGCCTTGCGGTCGAGGAGCGCGATGGTCCGCGACTGCGATTGATAGGTGAACTCGACCGTCGCCGCATCCACGAGCCGGGCAGACTTCAGGTCGGCGGTGAGGTGCAGCAGGCGCGGCCCTACGGCGGTCGGCGCCGCTTCGACGGTGTGCGCGCCGGCGGGGAGCCAGAGCGTTTCGTCGTCGCGGACCGGCCACGGAAGTCCGTCCACTTTGGCGGCGCCCTTCCACGGAACGCCGACGCCCGCCGCCGATTCCACCACCAGCTTGGGGCCGAGGGTCTCGATGCGCGTGACGTTCGCCGCCGCGCTGGGCAGCAGCTTCAGGTCGGGCGGCAGCAACGAATTCTCGAAGTACAGCGCCACGCGCGGGAAGCTCGCCGCCGCCTGGTGGACAAGCTGGAACAGCTCCGTACCGGTCTGCTGTTTGGTCGGGTAGACATCCTGGTAGCGGTCGGCCACGTTGATGTCGATCGCCAGCCTGTTGGTGTGATCGGTGAGCGGCCGGTAGCGCTCGGCGATCGCCGGATATCGCTGCGGGCCCAGGTGCCAGGTGGTCGCGGGATCCTCGATCAGGAACGTGAAGTTGTGCGTATCGAGCAGCGGGAGCACACGTGCTGCATCGGCGCCGAGCGCATCGCGAATCGAGGAATCGAACCGGTCGTCGATGTGGGTCAGGACGATTTCCATGTGCGGCTTCACGCGCCGCATCTGCTCGACCTCGTTCAGCCAGTCCTGTTGCATCTTGAAAACCAGGTCCGCGCGGCGGTCCAGCGCGGCGCGCGAGGAGAAGTCCGGACTGTAGGGCGTGAAACGGCTGGGATTCGACACCCCTTCCAGCGACTCGAAGTACAGCTCGGCGAGATTTACGCCGTCCCAATCGAAGCGGCCGAGCAGTTCCCGGACACCGGCAGAGACGGCGCGGAAGCAGTCCGGGTTGTTGAGGTTCATGAGCTTTCGCCAGTCGAGCTGGGCGTCCTGGCCGGTGGCGGTCTTCTCCCGCCACTCGGGATGGGCGGTCCAGAACCTCTCGCTGACGTGGGGCAGCTCAAACCATGCGTAGACGAGGATGCCCTCGCGATGGCACGTCTCGATCAGCTTTGCCAGGAATGCGTCGGTTTCGGGGTCCGGCTCGAAGTTGTGCCACGCGGCAACTTGCAGAGCCGCGATTCCGGCTTTGCGCCAGCGCGAGGCGAAATAGTCGAGGTCCACGCGGGTGCGATACGCGGAATCGAAGAAGGCCCAAAGACGATTCGAGCGAAACGGCGGGTCTAGGCCGAGGTCGGCCAGAGCGTTGAGCAGGTAGGGAAAGCGCTCGTATCCGCGCTCGCCGGGCGTGGTGGCGATCCACAGCACCGCGCCCTGTCCGCGCCGGAAACCGGCCGACATCGGGGTGCCCGACCAACGCTCCCGGGCGAAGACCTGGGCAGTTTCGGGAATTTCGAAGACCGGGAGTTCCAGGCCGTGCTCCCAGACGATTGGAAGGGTCGGCCGATGCACGTCGGTCAGGCTCTGTACTTTGACCGGATCGACCGAGGCGTTGCGGCGGAAGCCGAACAGATCGGCCAGGGATGATTCGCCCTCCAGGATCAGGATCGATCCGCGCTCCACGCGGGCGGGCCACTCGGCGCTGGCGGACGCTCCGGCGCGTGCCACAAAGACATGCGAAACGCCCGCCGGCCTGCGCTGGAGGCCGATGGTGGAGAGAATCTGGGGCCAGGCGCCCGCGTCGTCGGAGAGCACGGAGAAATAGGGAAGCGGCGCGGCTGGAAGGCAGGCGGCGAGGACAGGCAGCACGAGCCAGTGTCGGCCTGGCATAGATACTTAGTGGCGAATGGCCCCCTGGAGTCTCAGAAATTTCAGGGCCGGCTTATTTCGCCGCGTAGTTCAGGCGGGGCTTGGAATCCGGCGCGATGCGGGTGGTCCACTTGCGGCCGGCGAGCCGCTTCTCGAACGCCGCACGCGCTGCCTTCACTTCATCCGGGTTCTCGAAAAGCTCGATCGCGCCGAGCGAGAGGGTCCGGGCCGCTACCAGCATGCCCTTCCGGCCGATGCTGGTGCCGGCGCAGGCGGCGGCCTGCCACGTGTGCGCGGAGACGCCGGGAACAAAGGTCGCGGCCGTGAACTGCGCCGTCGGCACGTTCCAACTGACATCGCCGGCATCCGAGGAAGCCACTCCCGAGGGCGTGGATTTGTCGGTGGTCACGGTGTCGGGCTGAACCCGCTCGCCCAGATCCCCCAGCGACTTCTGCATCTCGCCGGCGAACTTCTGCTCTTCGGGCGTAAAGCGGTAGCCGCCGGCCTTGCGCATG
>DATJYW010000187.1:0-48915 GCA_035499435.1 Candidatus Acidiferrales bacterium
GACGTTGAGGTAGGTCGCGAATACCGTCGGCTTACACCGCTCAAACCATCTGGTCTTGAAGACTCTCAAACTGCCCGATCGGCGTTCCAACGCCTTTTATTGTCACCGAGTACTACGTTTCAAGTTTTGGCGCGAGTTAGCAGCCGGGACACGGGACAGGTCTGGCCCCCTCGCCGGCGTCAAGATGTTCGGCCCTGGACCGCTCCCCTGCGGTCGCAAGCTCGGCTCACTACCGCGCCTGCCTCAGGCCCGGTGGATCCGCCAGGGTCGCGCACGCCAGGCTGATCCACCGCCACCGCCCCTGCCGCTTCTCGAAAAACGCCCGGTGCGCCGCCGGACTGTACACGTCCGCCTCCGCCACAAAACACCGTCCCGCGGCTTCAGGCCATTTCACCTCCAGGTAGCGGCCGGTCGTGATCGTCACCGGCGGCACCAGCCCGTGAACCAGCGGGACGATCGTGTAGTCCAATGTCCCCACCTGCGCACCCGCGCTCCCAGGCTGGTCCACCACCCGTGCGCCCGGCTTCACCGCCACCACGTGCCCCAGTATGTCCAGGTCTCCGGGGAACCTCGTGTAGACGTATGGGACGGCGAAAACAGTCTCCGAGTAAAATGTGCCGCCCAGCGAAAAGAGCCTGTCCAGCACCCCCCACAACTCACTCGATCTCGACTCGGAATGCCATCTCCGGCGAAATGCTGCCGGACCTTTGCCGGCATCGAACTCCACCCGAAACGTCGGCAGCATCAGCGTCTCCAACCCGGCGTAGTCGCGCTGCGCCGCCAGGCCGCGCATTTTGCCGAGTAGAGCGGCTAGTCCCGGATCGTGCTCCGCTTCGTCCGCTGGCGCGATCCTCCGTTGCTCCGCCGCCGCCGCGCCGCATACCGCTCCTGCCGCCAGGCGCAACACTTGCCTCCGGCTCAGCGCACCGCTATTTCGCCACGTATGCGGACGTCTCATCGCGCAATTCGCTCGCCTCCGGCCGGGTCTCCCTCCCTCGGCGGCGCCCAGAGGCGCGCGCGGGTCTCCTCGACGGCCACCGCGCGCACGATGAAGCGAAGCGGCGCCGAGCCCACATATTCGAACGGAAAACAACTGACCAGAGTCACCGCCGGACCATGTGCCGCGTCCAGCACGCCCACGTCCGTGGGCTTGTGCAGCCCTATGTAGTTCACGCGGTAATGGAACACTCCTTCGGTCGACGTCAATACTATCTCGTCCCCGAGCCGGATCCACTCCAGCCGCCGAAAATGCGTGTGCCGGTGCCCCGCAATTCCGATGTTGCCCGACTCGCCGATACCGGCAGTCCCTTCGATCCGTCCGACGCTTCGATCCAGCGTCGGGTCGTCCGTTCCCTCCAGCAGGGGCCACGACATCTTCAGCGACGGCGCTTCAAACCGTCCCCATTCGCCGCCCTTTGCCGGGCGAGCCGGGCGCGGACGTGCCGGAGCCGTCGCAATCGTGTGAGCTGTCTCCGTCGGCCCTCTCTCTTCCGCCTTCTTCGCGCCAGGCTCGCTGCCGGCTCTCGTCCACAGCCAGGCTGCGATCCCTGCCGCGGCAACAATCGCCAGAGTGCACGCGGCCAACGCTGGCAACCGAAGCCGTCCGCGCTCGCTACATCGAACACCCATCTCTTCCTCCTGCCAGGGTGCCGCAACTGCGGTCGGGTCTCTTTTCTCTGACTCACTCATAAGTTAACTCATGTACGGAAACACCAGAGAGGTTCAGTCATCCTTTCTGTGGCCACCAATACTTTCTTCAATGCCTCGACCGGATCGGCCGCACCGGTATGGCGAGCGGAATGGCCAGCCCCACCGCAATCGCCGCGGTGAGCAGGATCGTGTAATTGACCAGTGAAATGGTCTCGGCCACCAGCGCCCCGGGAGTGGCGCTGGCCGCGTGCATGATCTGCACGCTTCCGAGTACTGCGCGAAACGCGTAAGAGCCCGGGATCATCGACACTACGCCGGGAAACGCGAACGTCGCGGGAGGAGGCCCCAGAACTCTGGACAACACCCTCGCGAGCACGCCCGCGGCAATCGACGCAGCCAATGTACCGCTCAGGATTCCAGCGCCGGATTGCATCAGGATCGTCCGCAACGCGTGGCTGCACAGGCCGCACGCGACACACGCCCATGCCCTGCGCAGCGGTACGTTGAATCGGAAGGCGAATCCCATCGCCGCCAGCGCCGAGAAGATGGCGTCTTCCGGGATGGGCAGGGGCGGCGCGGCGCCCGACACAGGAATGCCCACTCCCGTTACCACGGTTGCCGCGAAGAGGCCGAAAGCAATCGCCATCACGGCGGATACTGCCGAGGCCAGTCGCCCGAGGCTCAATCCCATCTCGTTGTCGATGGCGTCGCGAAGGCCGTTGATCAGCGGGACTCCAGGTACCAGGATCATTCCCGGCGCAATCAGGCACAACGCTGGCATTGCATCCGGATACAACCGGATCCCGATGCCCCCGATCACTCCGCTGATCAAGGCGACCAGGAACACATTTGCGAGTGCATTTACACGCCGGCGCTCGAATTCCTGGCGCACCGCGGTTCCCGCGGTTCCGGCGACGAAAACCTCCGCAAACAGCGGCCAGCCTCCTCCGAACAACCGGGCGAGACTTGCCGCGGTCAGTCCCAGCGCGGTAGCCACGATCCATCGCGGATACGCCGAGCGCCGCGGTTCCACGGCCTCCAGTCGCGAGCGCGCGGTAGCGGCGTCCAGAAGGCCCGACTCGGCTTCGGTCACGATGCCCATCAGGGACTCGATCGCCAGCGCATCCACACCCATCGCCTGGACCTGCAGCTCCGCCCGGGTGTATGACGGTCCGTCCGCGACCAGGGTCAGCAACAGCGCGTCGTAATTGACAACCAGGCGCGCTTCATGCCCGAACGCCGCCGCGAAGCGCACCACCGCCGACCGGACACCCGCTGTATCGGCCCCGCTGGCGAGCAGCAGGCGGCCCAGGAGGAGCGAAAGATGAGCCGCCTCTTCTGTGTCCGCGATACTCGAACTCGGGCGGAGCATCCGTCAAACTCACCGGCTCGCAGCCGCCGGAACCACTCCGCCAACACTGGCCTGCTCTCGCGGCGCCCCGAGACACACATCCGCCCCGATAGTCCCCGAGAGCTCGCCCGGATAGCCCGGACTGCTGACGCGGCCCAACTGACGGCGCGCTTCCTCGAGCCGCTCCGCAATGCCGAGGTCGCGGGCCATTTCGGCTTCCCCGGCCTCGTCAAAAGCCTCCAGGCAGCGGACGTGCCGGCTCCACAGATCGATATCCCTCTGCTGCTGGACCAGAAGCCGCTCCCGGTACCAGGCGCTCGCCAGCACCGATTCCCGCGTAAACAGGGCGCGCAGGCGCGGGTCGGCCGCGGTTCTTCCCTCGTAAGATCCATGGGCCATCAGGTGGAGAACCGCTTTCACCGGCAGGCATGCCGCTTCGATGCTTCCGTCCTCGAAGTACTCCATGGCTACGCGCTGCTGCGCCTCGACAATCGCCTGCATTCCCTCCGCGAACATCTCGATGTCCTGTTGTTCGGGTCGCAGCATCGGTTCCGTCAGCACGGCGTGCGGGGTTTCGAAGATTCGTCCCAGGAACCGGTCCACGAAGAGTGGCGTGATGCGGTAGCCGAGGCGGCTCGCCTCCACGCGCCGGCCCTGCATCTCGAAATCCTCGATCTTCTCCAGGTAGCCGTTCGCGACCAGAAACGCCGGATCCCTCTCCGCCGGCGTCATGCGGCACCAGATCTCGGGCACCAGCATGCTGATGTCGTGATCGACACGGAATTGCGGTCCGATGAACCCCGCCGCGCTGCTGAACGCCGCGCAACCGGTAACCGCGGCCGAGACCAGCGCGTTATTGATATCGATCACCGGAGGCAGCGCATTGAAGGGTCTCTTGGTGAGCGCCCCTTCGCTGCCGAATCCCGTCGTCGAGGGCGATTTGCCGGTCAGGCTGCAAATGAAGTCCATCAGCAGCTCCGGCAATTCCAGATAGTGAATCGGGCCGTAGACGGCCAGCGGCGGTATTCCCAGCGAGCGGTCGGCAGGGCTGCCCCGCCTTCCCGGCAGCACCGCGTCCACCGGGAAGAGCAGCGGCCGGCCGGCTGGAGTCTTCGTCCCCAGCCGCACCGTAACCGCGGCCAGGTGAGCGGCGCGCGGATTCGCCATATCGGGCCGCTTTTGCAGATAGCGGGGATTCTTCGAGGGCTTGCCGTTGACCAGTCGCGGGTGCGCCGACGACACCACCCATTTCGGGCCGGCCTCGGAAACTGCGCCCTCGATCACGTGCTTCATGGGCTCGGTATACTGATCGAACTCCACTACGTGATCGGCCAGCGCCTGTGCCTGGGCCGGGCTCAGTGGTTCGAAATTCGACAGGAAAACATCCGGTCCGGAAAGGTCGGCTTCGGCCTCTTTGTCGAAGCCGCGGTGTATGGCTTCGTCCGGCCGCTGAAAAAGCATCCTCTCGCAGTTGGCAACCAGCTTGACGCTCGGCCCGGGGCCGCCTTCGTCGATGCCCGCCGTCTCTCCCCGGACCACGACCGACGCCGTGATATCGTCCTCCACCTGCACCTTCTCCGCCGGATTGAAATCGGGCCGCAGCTTGAAAATCCGCCATGCGCCGCCGGCCTCGAAGCCCACTCGCAGGTAGTTCCCCACCAGTCTTTCGTTGTCGAGCTTCAGCTCGTGCCCCGGTACACCGTTGATCCGGTCCACGGTGAAATGCTCGCGCCAGTTGTCGCCCCATTCCGGGCGGTAATGCCTCTTGACCACGCAGACAAGCTGCCGCATCGACTGCGGAAGCTCTCGCAGCTTCGCGTTGTATTCGGGCGTGTAGTCGGGCGAAGGCGTCAGCAGCTTGATCACCGAACCGAGCGAGCGTTCCGGGCTGAGCAACGGCCTGCCGGCGCGATCGTCTGCCGCGGGACGGATGTAGATCTGCCGGAAGTCCATGCGCAGCACCTGCTCCAACCAGTCCATGTCCCGCTGGTAGTCGCCGATAAATACCGGACCCTTCAGAATCGCGTTGGAAATCGATTTCGAGATCTCCGATTTTCCGCCCCCCGAAACCGTGCAGGGTTTGTGGCATAACGTGCCGTCGGAGCGCGTTCCTACCAGC
Organism: Candidatus Acidiferrales bacterium; assembly: GCA_035499435.1. Lineage (GTDB taxonomy): Bacteria > Acidobacteriota > Terriglobia > Bryobacterales > Bryobacteraceae > Solibacter. The sequence continues at coordinate 5,121 of DATJYW010000187.1, forward strand.
CGCCAATACGTTCCGCCCGGCTGTTTCTCCAGCCGGACCCGGTAACCCGAGGGAAGCACGTAGACGCAGTCCGGCCGCAGCGTGAGCGAGCGTTTCTGTCCCTCGCAACGCCAGCGGACCTCGCCTTCCCGCACGCTGAACTCCGCGTCGCCGGGCACGTAAATAATGTCCGCCCAGCCCCGGTCTACCGCGTAGCCTTCCGGCTTGCGCTCCACCGCGTCGCCCAACCGGTGCATCGCCTCGTCGAAATCGGGTTCGTGCTGGTGGATCGTCCGTCCCGCGTAAAAGTCCTGCCCCAGAAGATACGATGGGAACGCGATTGCGCCGCCGGCATGCTCTTCTTCGCAGCGCCCGTAAAGGTTGGCGGCGAAGCTGATCTGCGTCTTCACTTCCTTTTTGCAGTAGCCGAAGTAGTTGTCGGTGATGATCGTGACGATCGCGCCGCTCCGGCTGCGGCAGCTGACTTTGAAGGGGCGGCCCTGGTTGTAGGGCTCCTCGTCGTCGCGCCAGCACATCCCGTCACGGCGTTGCCGCTCACTTGCTTCGTCGAAATGCGGCAGGCCGAGGCCCTTCTTGCGAACCCCGGTCAGGTGAGGTGCCAGGATGACGCAGCCCGTATGCCCGGTCCAATGCATCGCGTCCAGGGCCGCATCGTTCTCCGGCAGATAGGGATCGCCTGCGTTGCCGAATACCGACTCCACAAAATCCAGGTTGGCGGCCAGACCGCCCGGCGCGAAGAAGCGGATCTCCATGGTCTTCTCCGGCTCCGTGCCGGTAGCCGGACACACCAGAGGACGAAGCAGCAGCGACACGAACAGCCGCGCCTGTTCCTCCTGGTCCGAAGTGAAAGGCAGGTGGAGCAGGCTGTCCGGCGGTTGCAGCGCCGCCGCCAGGATCGCACCAAAGACCTGTTTCGGAACCGCGGCTTTGTCCGCCGGCACGGGGATGTCTCCCTCGGCGATATGGAACAATCCCTGCGTGGTCCGGCGATCGCGGCTGGGATTGTGCAGCACGCCTTGCGCCACGCGAAACGATCGAACGTAGGCCGATTCAAACGAATCGCTCCGGGCTGGAAGCGAGATCACTCGCGCCAGTCCCGGGCGGTCGAGCGTGAGCGTATCCGAGGGGAGACGAATTGCCACCGCGGAGCCAACCCCCGACAGGTATTCCTCCAGGAACCGCTGAATCCGGCTGTCGACCGGGCAAAGCCGGCCTGCCAGAAGCCGGTCCTTTTGGTGGAAATTGCGCAACAGCGGATCGGCAAGTTCCAGGAAGTAGGGATCTGCCACTTCCCGATGGGGAGGCTGCCCGAGCGCAACCAGTTTCAGGTTGGCGTAGCGCCGCAGGTCGTCGTTTGTGGCGCGCGGGGCAGCATATGGACTGTAGAAGACGCTCTTCGGGTTCTGCATGACCGTATGCCTCCGGACCCGCCGGCAGCAAGTCCGCGACAAAATGATGATGCAGACTCACACCCCGAGGTTTTTTGTATTTTTCTTTGTAGGGTAGGCCTCCTGGCCTGCCCGGGGCCGCAGGCGCTTTCCGGCGCTCGGGTCGGACAGCTTCCAGAGCGTCAGCCCGCTTGGCTTGTCCTCAAGCCGCAGAACAGCAAGTGCGAGGCGCCACAGGCACCCCCTCCCGGATCTTGCAGCCCAGCTCGATTGGACAAGAAAACCCTCTGCCTGTCGCATCAACCCATCGACTTGATCGAGGCCAATATTGTGAATACTGTCGAGCGATACACCGAGAGTTTCACGGGCTCCAATTGTAGTGAAATCAGCGAGCTTTCCCTGCTTCGCGCGCAGTACGGAACAAACCTTTTTCAGTCACGCCCACTTCCCTCAATTTTTCGCTGATTCCCCTCCACTTATCCGATTCCCAGCCCATCCCCTCGCCGCCCCCATGCTACCTTCCCCTCAGGAGGACCCTGTGCGCGCGACCCTGCATCACTTTATTGGCCACCGTCGCCCGATCGCCGCCTCGCCGGGCCGGCGCACGTGTCGGATGCCAAACGAACCCAATCTCTGCTTGAAAACAAACGATCGCCGGATTTCCACAACCTGCCGGACCCCGCCACGCCGGAATTTCAGACCCGCGCGTCGGATATCCCGGCACGAAACACGCCTTCCATACCCACAACTCCTTTATTATCAGCATGGCCCCCAGCCTGCATTCCCCCATGCGAAGGAGAAGTCTCTCGCATGAGCGATCCATCCACCTACTGGCTGACCGTGACCAACGTCGTCTTGGGCATCGTCACCCTCCTCTGCTGCGCTGCCGTCGGCGTCGGCATCTTCCAGGAAGTCGTGGCGCGCCGCCGCAAGGCCGCCGCTGCCTCCCAAATCGATCGCGAGCTCGCCGGCCTGGTCTCATCCATGGGCGACGGCCACGCGTTCCACGTCCCCACCCTTGGCGTCACCATGGCCGATGGCGGCGAGGAAGCGGGGAAGAAAGAAACGAAGTAAGCACCATGACCTGCCCGTTCCTCAGAGAAGCCCAGGTCAAATACTGCCAGACCGCGTCGCTGCGTAAGTTCATCCCCATCGCGCACGCCGTCCACGCCAACGAAAAGTGCAGCTCCGCGCAGCACCTCTCCTGCTCGGTCTATCGCACGCAATCCGCCGAGCCGCCCGCCGACGGCCCCTGCCCCTACCTCCGCGAGTCGCTCATGCAGTACTGCGCCGCCGCTCCCGTCGCCAAGCTCGTCCCCTACAGCGAGTCGCTGCTCTCCCGCTGCGGCAACGACGCCTTCCGCTACTGCGAGCTCTACTCCGCCATGGCCCATCCCGGTCTGCGCGCCGAAGAGGTCGATGGCACCCTCATGCCCGGCTGGCTCCGCTACTCCGCCAACCACATGTGGCTCGACGTCACCGAGGACGGCGCCTGCCACGCCGGCATCGATGCCTTCCTCGGCCGCGTGCTCGGCAAAATCGACCGTATCGCCTACGTCTGGCTCAAGGGCGAACACCGCCCCGCGGCCGTCCTCACCGCCGGCGGCGCCGATTACGAGGTCGTCTTCCCCAATTCGTTCCTGCTCACCAACTGCAACCTCTACCTGCGCGCCGATCCCGCACGCCTCACCGCCGAGCCCTACACCTCCGGCTGGCTCTTCGAAGGCGTGCCCGCCGAAGGTACGTCGCGCAACCTGCTCCAGGGCGAGCCCGCCCGGCATTGGATGGAGCAGGAGCACCGCCGCATCAACCAGTTCCTCCAGCAGGGGGCCTTCGCGGCCGATGGCGGCCAGTTCGTCCCCGGGCTCGCCGCAGTGCTCGATCGCGACCGCATGCGGCTCTTATTCCATGAGTTTTTCTCGAGGGAATCGTGAAACTACGCGGAACCATCCTCTTTCTCGCGGGAGCCCTGGCCGCCCTGGGCGCGGGCTGGCTGGGCTTCCCGCGCGTCATCTACCGGACCCAGGCGCAGCCCGTCGATTTCAGCCACAAGATCCACGCCGAAAAAGCCGGCTCCAAGTGCGACGACTGCCACGCCTTTCGCGCCGACGGCAGCTTCGCCGGGGTCCCCACGCTCGATAAGTGCTCCAGTTGCCACGCCGCGGCCATGGGCGATACCGCCGCCGAAAAGCGGTTCATCGAACAATACGTGACCCCGCAGCGCGAGCCCGCCTGGCTGGTCTACGCGCGCCAGCCCGAGAATGTCTACTTCTCGCACGCCACTCACGTCAAGCGCGCCAACCTCAAGTGCGAACGCTGCCACGGCGATCAGGGCTCGGCTGCCGCCCCGCGCATCCTCGTCGAAAACCGCATCAGCGGCTACTCGCTCGACCTCCTCTCCATGGACGCCTGCATCGCCTGCCACCGCGAGCAGCACAAGGAAAACAGTTGTCTGGACTGCCACAAATGAAAAACACACGTCGCGATATCTTCAAATTCGCCGGCGGCGCCGCGGCAGGCGCGCTGCTCACCCCGGTCCCCTGGCGGCTGATCAAGGATAGCTCGCTGTGGAGCGAAAACTGGCCCGGCATCCCCCGGCCTGCGCGCGGCGAAATCCGCTCCAAAACCACCAACTGCGCCCTCTGCCCCGCCGGATGCCCCCTCCGCGCGCGCTGCGTCGGCGATCAGCCCGTCGCCCTCACCGGTGCCGGTTGCGCCTTCGGTGTCGCCGCCCATCATCTCCCCTACCACCCGGCCCGTCTGCGCCAGGGTCCCGTGGAGCAGGCCAAAGCCGCGCTCGCCAAGCGCACCCCCTCCGAACCAATCGCCGTCCTCGATCTCAATCCCGGGCGCACCGCCTCCTGGACCTTCCGCCGCGCCATGGCCGCCCTCGACGGAACCTACATTTCGCCCGACCCCAACCCCATCGCCTACGATCTCCACTCCGTGCGCACCGTGCTCAGCGTCGGCGCGCCGCTGCTCGAAGGTTGGGGAACCCCGGCCAACGTGCTTGCCGCCCGCGAGAAGTTCTACCTCGTCCATGCCGGCGCCGTCGAAACCCCCACCGCCATGCTGGCCGACGAATGGATCCGTGCCGAAGGCTTGCCCGATCCCCTCCCGCGGCGCCTCCTCGAAAACGGCCCGTCCCTGGCAGTCGGCGATGCCCCCGGAGTCGCGGAGTTGAACCGCAAACTCGGCGCCCCGGTGTACGCGCGCCCCGAAGCCCCCGTCCCCGATGCCTGGAAGAAACAGGCCGCCCCGGTCACCGCTCTCGACGCCGTCCCCGCCCGCGGTCTCCGCTTCCTCCTGATCGACGAGTCCTCGGCTGTCACTTACATCCCCTGGCACCTCATCGAACCCAAGCTCGCCAGCGACGCCGTCGTCATCACCTTTGCCGTCTCCCGTGGCGGATACGCCCGCCACGCCACCTACGCTCTTCCCGCTCCGGTCTTCCCTGAAATCACCGAAGACATCCCGGCCGCCATCGATCAAACCACTCAGGTTTTCCGTCTCGCAGCCCCGCTGGTCCCACCTCCCCCAGCCGTAGTAAATGCCTCCGAATTGGTCGCCGCCCTGGCCGATATACCCGCCGCCGCCGCACTCCGCGAGCGCGCGGATTTCATCCACATGCAGTCCCCGGCCCATCCTACTCCCGACGCCTTCTGGCAGGCCCTGGTGGACGGTTACATCTGGCGCGGCTCGCCCTCTCTCCCTGCCCAATCCTCTCCGACGCAGCCGCGCCCTGCGCACGATCTTCCCCTGACCGCGGTCCCAGCCCCCTGGACCCCCGCGCTGCTCTCTCCCCTGATGACCAAGCTCTACGAAGAATCCAACCTCCGCCTCCCGCCCAACGCCGTCGCGCTGAACCCCCGGGACGCCGCCGCCCTCCCATCCCGCGCCGTTCTCCAGACGCTTCACGGCAAATGCACCGTCCGCGTAGTCCCGGACGCGTCGGTGCCGCCCGGCATCGTCCTCGCCGGATCCTCCCCCGGCATCCGCGACATCTGTACCCACGGCGACGGAGCAAAGGTGGTGCTCGCATGACCCGCTACGGCATGACCATCGACGTCGATCGCTGCACCGGCTGCGGTGCCTGCATGGTCGCCTGCGCCGTCGAGAACAACATCCCGCCCGCCCACGAAGGCGCCACCGACCGCACCGGTCTCACCTGGATCCGCGTCTTCAAAGTCGGCCAGGCCTTCGTCCCCATGCTCTGCCAGCAGTGCGGTGAAGAGACCCCCTGTGTCAGCGTCTGCCCGCAAAAAGCCGTGGAAGTGGACCCCGCCACCGGCATCGTCGGCCAGATGCCCGAGCGCTGCCTCGGATGCCGCTACTGCATGGCCGCCTGCCCCTACCACGCCCGCTACTTCAACTGGCACGACCCCGCCTGGCCCCCCGGCATGGAGAAGACGCTCAACCCCGACGTCGCGCCTCGCATGCGCGGCGTGGTCGAAAAGTGCAACTTCTGCCACGGCCGCTGGCACGCCGCCAAACAGCAGGCCGTCGCCGAAGGCCGCGATCCCGCGCACGTCGAGTACACCCCGGCCTGCGTGGAAGCCTGCCCCACCAAGGCCATCCGCTTCGGCGACCTCGCCACGCTTCCAAAACCTCCCGGCAGCGTGCGCCTCCTCGAATCGCTCGGCACCGAGCCCAAGATATACTACCGCTCCAGCAAGGTCGACCTCCGGGCCGGAAAGGAACCTTCCCGTGGATAAGCGTTTCATCTCCCGCGGCCTCGACCGCTGCTCCACCCCGCGATTCCTGCTCTGGGTCGCCCCCTGGTTCGCCCTGCTCGCGTTCGGCGTCTACGCCGCCGGCCTCTGCCTCGTCAAAGGATTGAACCAGACCAACATGGACAACCGCTTCGCCTTCGGCCTCTGGATCTTCCTCGATCTCACCGTGATCGCCCTCGGCGCCGGCGCGTTCTTCACCGGCTTCCTCCTCTACATCCTCAAGCTCAAAGAGCTCCGCGCCGTCATCAACAGCGCCGTCGTCATCGGCCTGGTCTGCTACAGCGGCGCCGTCGCCGTCCTCATGGTCGACGTCGGCCAGCCCCTCCGTGCCTGGTTCACCTTCTGGTACCCCAACGTCCACTCCATGCTCACCGAGGTCACCTTCTGCATCACCTGCTATCTCACCGTGCTGGCCATCGAATACCTGCCCATTCTTCTGAAGAACCGCAAGCTCCGCGAGGTTCCCGGCTTCCTGGTCTTCGAATTCGAGCTGCACAAGCTGGTCTATGTCTTCGCCGGCGTGGGTACCTTCCTCTCGTTCTTTCACCAGGGCTCGCTCGGCGGCCTTTACGGCGTGCTCCGCGGCCGCCCCTTCGCCTTCCGCGAAGGCTTCCTGGTCTGGCCCTCCACCTTCTTCCTCTTCATCATCTCCGCCGCCGCCGTGGGGCCGAGCTTCATCGTCCTCACCACCTGGCTGGTCGAAAAGATCACGAAGAAGTCGCTGGTCCGCCCGCAAGTGTTCCATCTCCTGGGTCGCATATCCGGCCTGCTGCTCTCCGTCTACGTGCTCGCCAAAACCGTCGACACCCTGATCTGGATCAACCGCACCTCGCCCGGCCGCGGATTCGCCGCCTCGCAATACTACGAGTGGAAGCCCTTCGGCACCTGGATCCTCTTCGCCGAAATCGTGGTCTTCGGCCTCGTGCCCGCGTTGATCCTGCTGGCGCCCCGCTTCCGCGCCCGACGCGCGTGGCTGGTCTCCGCCGCCGCGCTGGCCTGCGCCGGCGTGGCCCTCAATCGCTTCGTTCAGACCGTCCAGACGCTCGCCCTGCCCACCCTCAGCTTCGACAAGTTTCTCTCCTACACCCCGAGCTGGCAGGAGGTCGGGACCTTCCTCGCTGTCGTCGCATACGGCGTTCTGGTCTACTCATTCTCTTTCCGCTACCTGGTGCTCTTCCCCGAGGAGCGTGAACTCAAGCGCGAGACGCGGGTCGAAGAACCCGAACCCGTGCTCGCAGGGAGATTCTAAAATGGCGAAACTGATTTTTCTCGGAGCCTTCTACACCGTCCTCGTGGTCGTAGCCGCCACGCTGCTCAACGCCCTCTGGCGCTCCATCCGCGACCTTCGCCGCGGCAAGACCGAACACATCCGCTGGCACTCCGATTTCCACGACCTGCCGGCCGGCGACCGCGCCTGCCGCCACGTCCTCACCGGCGAGTTCCAACACCGCGAGTGCCCCAACGCCTTCGATTGCCGGGGCTGCCAGACCCACCAGCACTGGGTCGTCGAACACCCTCCGCGCGAAGTTCCGGAGCCCGAAGAGGAGATCTTCGGCATGAGCTTCCCCCTCAACCGCTTCTATCACCGCGGCCACACCTGGGCCCGTCCTGAAACCGACGGCACCCTCACCATCGGCCTCGATGACCTCGGCCGCCGCCTCCTCGGCACGCCCGATTCCATCGACCTCCCGCAGCCCGGCGACCGCATCGAAGCCAACGGCACCGCCTTCCGCGTCCGCAAACGCGAAGCCGATGTGCGCGTGCTCTCCCCGGTCGATGGCGAAGTCGTCGAGACCGGCGCCCCGGATCGCGATTACCTCCTCCGCGTCAAGCCCATCGGCGGCCGCTTCGACCTCCGCCACCTGCTCTCCGGCTGGGAGGTCCGCCCCTGGCTCCTGCGCGAGATGGAGCGCCTCCAACTCGCCCTCTCCATGGAAGGTGCCGGCGCCACCCTCGCCGACGGAGGCGTGCCCGTCTCAGACATTTCCGCCAGCTATCCTAAGGCGGATTGGGACGCCGTCTGCGGCGAAATATTCCTTCAGCCTTAGGATCGATCGGGCGTACCCTGGAATCAGAAAGAGTTGGTCTCAAATGTCGTCCAGGGACTCCATCGAGAATTTTTTGGACCAGAAGCGCTTCGCCTTCGTCGGCGTCTCGCGCAAGCCCAGTGACTTCTCGCGCGTCGTGTTCCGCGAGTTTCGCGCCAAAGGTTGGGACCCGGTTCCGGTCCATCCCGAGGCTGCGCAGATCGATGGTGAGCCCTGCTACGCTCACGTGAAAGACATTCAGCCGCCCGTGGACAGCGCTCTGCTCATGACCTCGGCCGCTGTAGCGCCGGTGGTAGCTGCCGAGTGCATCGCGGCCGGCATGAAGCGCGTCTGGTTCTTTCGCGCGTCTGACCGGCAGGCCGTCGATGCCTGCCAGTCCAGCGGCATCGAAGTGATCGCGGGCGAATGCCCGCTGATGTTCCTGCCGCGGCCGGTGTGGATCCACCGCTGCCACGCGTTCATCAAGAGAATCCGAGGAACCTACCCTATCTGGGAATCTCGTACTTCTTGATCTTCTCGTAGAGCGTCGAGCGGTCGATCCCCAGAATCGCCGCCGACTCCTTGATGTTGCCGTTGGTGCGCTCGAGAGTGGCAACGATCAACACTTTTTCCATGTCCTGAAGGCTGGCCCCCGACGGAACCGCCCACACCCTGGTAGCCGGAGCCGCCTGCGCCAGGAAGCCGAAGTGCTCCTCGGTCAGTTCGTGCTCGCGGCAGGTGACCACCGCGCGTTCCACCGCGTTCTCCAGCTCGCGCACGTTGCCCGGCCAGTTGTAGTCCATCAGCACGCCGAGCGCGGACTCGCTGATCTCGCTCACGTCGCGCCCCAGTTCGCGCGCGATCCGCTCCAGAAAGTGGCTCGCCAGCAGCGGGATGTCCTCGCGCCGCTCGCGCAGCGGAGGCAGCCGGATCTCGATCACGTTCAGCCGGTAGAACAGGTCCTCTCGAAAGCGCCCCTCGGCCACCGCCTGCTGCAGGTTCACGTGCGTCGCCGCCACCACCCGCGCGTCCACCCGCACCTCCTCCGCCCCGCCGACGCGGTAGAACGCGCGGTCCTGCAGCACCCGCAGCAGGTCCACCTGGAGCTTCGGCGAGATGTCGCCGATCTCGTCCAGGAAGATCGTGCCGCCGTCCGCCAGTTCGAATTTGCCGCGCTTCTGCGCGGTCGCCCCTGTGAACGCGCCCTTCTCGTGCCCGAATAGCTCGCTCTCCAGCAGTGTCTCGGCCAGTGCCGCGCACGACACCGCCACGAACGGCTTCGTCGCCCGCTCGCCCGCGTTGTGAATGGCGCGCGCGATTAGCTCCTTGCCCGTCCCGCTCTCGCCCTGGATCAGCACCGTGCTCGGCAGGCTCGCCACTTCTTTGGCCAGTTGCAGGAGCTCGTGCATCTTCGCGTTCTTGCTGATCACGTCGTGCACGCTGTACTGGCGGGTGAGCTTCTTGCGCAGGATCGTGTTCTCGCGCTGCAGGTTCTTCACCTTGATGATGCGGCTCACCAGCAGCGAGATTTCCTCGGGATTGCACGGCTTGACGATGTACTCCTGCGCGCCCTCCTTCATCGCCGTGATCGCAGTGTCCACGGTCGCGTAGGCCGTGATGATGATGATCGACGCTTCCGCGTGCAGCTTGCGAATCTGCATCATGGTCTCGATGCCGTCCATGCCGCCGGGCATCTTCAGATCGACGAAGTAGATCGCGTAGTCCCGCTGGTGTGCCTTCTCGACCGCCTCGCGGCCGCTGGCGGCCGTATCCACGATGTAGCCGTCTTCGCGCAGCCACGCCGCCAGCGATTCGCACATCACCTCTTCGTCGTCCACTACCAGAATCTGCCAATGGGTCTTCATACCTGTTCCCCGATCTGTTTCCGCAGCCGCCCCGCGCATTGCGCGCAGAATGCGTTGTCTTTGATGTCGATCTGCCGTACGTTGGTGGCCAGCGACATCGCGCACCTCCGCTCCGCGCAGTGCACCAGCCCGAACATGTGGCCGGCCTCGTGGAGCGCTTCCTTGTCGGCGCGCTCCAGCAGGACCTCGCGATCCGGCGCGAGGCCATAAAACCCCTGGTCGAGGCGGGCCAGCGAGATCACGCCCACCTTGCCGCCCAACTGCGCGTGCCCGAACACAAACGTCAGCACGGGGATGAACAAGTCCCGTCCGGTGACCGCCAGCAGCTTGCGCGCATCCTCCGGGCATCGCCGGAGCAGCATCTCCAGCACCGGAATCGAGGCGTACTGGCCGCGCGCCGCGTCATAGGCGAACTCCACGCTCCCCAGCTCCAACTGCCGCACGGGACCGCCAAACGCGGTCTCCACTCGGGCCGCGACTCGCTCCGCGGCGCCGCGATCCATCTCGTCCGTCCTTCCCACGTACAGGTACTTCACTCGCGGTGGGTCAAAACCGCGACCGGCGGCTCGGCGGGCGGCTCGCGCTGCTCCAGCGGCAGCGACACGGTAAACGTCGTGCCCGCACCCACCGTGCTCCTGACTTCGATATCGCCCCCGTGGGCCTCGATGATTCCGTACGACACCGCCAGGCCAAGCCCGACGCCTTTGCCTTCGCTCTTGGTCGTGAAGAACGGGTCGAAGATTTTGGCCAGGTTTTCCGGCGGGATCCCTTCGCCGTTGTCGGCTATGTGCAGCAGGACTGCGTCGGCGCCCTTCGCCGTGGTCACGTTCACCCGGCGCTCGGCCTTGCCCTGCGTGGCCTCCGCCGCGTTCAACAGCAGGTTCAGGACGACCTGCTGGATCTGCGACGGGTCGCAAGGCACGCTGGGCAGGTCCTCGCAGTAGACCGCTTCCAGCGCCACGTTGCTGAGCTTCATCTTGTGCTCTACCAGCGACAGCGTGGTGCGCACGATCCGGTTCAGGTCCGCCTGCGCGCGCTGCGGCTTGCTGCGCCGCGAAAAGGCCAGCAGGTCGCTCACGATCCGGCCCACCCGCGCGGTCTCGATTGTCACCTGGCCCAGATATTTGCGGAACTCGGCGATCCGGCCCGGCGGGACGCCGTCGTCCTTCAGCATGCGCTGCATCAGCATGGAGAGGTTGAGCACGCCCGAAACCGGGTTGTTGATCTCGTGCGCCACGCTCGCCGAGAGCTGCCCGAGCGAGGCCAGCCGGTCGCTCTGCAACAGCTTCTTCTGCGCGGCCTTGAGCTGCTGGGTGCGCTCCTCGACCTTGGTCTCCAGGTTCTGTGTGAACTGGTTGATCTCGCCCACCGCCGACCGTAGTCGGTCGCGCATGACGTCAAACGAGCGCGCCAGCTCGTCCAGCTCCTGGCTGCTGCCGTTGATGTTGAGCGGCTGATCGAGCTCCATGTGGCTCACTGCCTTGGTGCCTTCGATCAGTCTCTCGATCGGCCGGCTCAGGAAATGGCGCGTGAACAGGGCGATGAAGAGGCCGATCAGGGTCACCTCGATCGCGGTCACCACCATCACGCGGACCTTCATGTACTTGACTTCGTTGTCCACACGCTCCAGATCGAGCCGCAGGTCGAGGGCGCCGAGCACTTTCATCCCCGCCGGATGCGCGTGGCACTCGGCCTGACTGCACGATGGCTCGTTAAAGATCGGCGTGGTCATCGCCAGCAGCCGGCCGCCTTTGGGATTGCGGAAAACACGCACCCGCGAAGGAAGATCGAGGTGCGGGTTCTCGGCCGGCGGTTCCACCGAGCTCTGCCGGTCCTCCGTGTTCGTCGAGAACATCACCTGCCCGGCGCGGTTGACCATGCGGATGCGGTCGATGCCCTGTTTGAGGGCGATGGTCTGCATCACCTGGTAAGCGGCCTCGCGGTGATCGTCCAGCATGGCGTGCCAGGTGGCGCTGGTGATGCCCTTGGAGAGCTGATCCGCACCCTGGATCATGGTGTAAAGGAGCTGCTGCTCCTCGGTTTTGACATTGACCAGCCCGGAAACCGCTGCCACGATGATCACGATGACAGTGATCGACAGCATCAGCTTCCGCGCCAGGCGCCGCGGCATCGCTATTTCAGACCTGAATCTATTGTAACGTCTGGCGAGGCTACTTTTCGAGCGGGAGCCCGGATTCCTTCAGAGCCTTCCAGCCGCCGTCGAGGGAAATGGCGTTCTTGTAGCCCATCTGCTGGAGATTGTCGGCCACCAGGGCCGACCGGAATCCGCCGCCGCAGTAGAGAATGATCCTGGCATTCACATCCGGCACTTTGGTCTCGATGTCGCGCTCGATGATGCCTTTGCTCAGGTGCACGGCGCCGGCCACGTGCCCGGCGGCCCACTCGTTGTCCTCGCGGGTATCCACCAGGATGTGCTCCTCGCCGGCCTCGCGCATCTTCAGGTACGCGGGCACGTCGATCTCCTTCACGCGGGCCTTGGCATCGTTGACCAGCTTCAGAAATCCGGGATTATGCGCCATGTTCACTCCACCCGCCGGATATCGGCACCCACCGCGGCGAGTTTCTGCTCGATTTTCTCATAGCCGCGATCGATGTGGTAGACGCGATCGATTACCGTCTCGCCGCGCGCCACCAGCGCGGCCAGTACCAGCGATGCGCTGGCGCGCAGGTCACTAGCGATGACGCCGGCGCCGGTCAGAAGCCGCGGCCCGGCGACGATGGCCTCGCGTCCGTCGAGGCGGATGTTCGCGCCCATGCGCGCCAGTTCCTGGGCGTGCATGAACCGGTTCTCGAAGATCGTCTCGACGATCATCGCGATACCCTCGGCCTGGGTCATCAAGGCCATATATTGTGCCTGCAAATCGGTCGCAAAACCGGGGAACTCCTCCGTAGTCACATCTACGCTGCGCAGGCGGTTGCCGCCGCGGACCCGGAGCGTGCTCGCATCGGTCTGTGTCACTTCCACCCCGGCCTGTTGCAGCTTGGACACGAGGGCGTCGACGTGCTGCGGCATGCACCCGGTAATGGCCAGGTCGCCGCCGGTGATGGCGCCCGCCACCAGAAATGTGCCCGCCTCGATGCGGTCGGGGATAATGGTGTGCTCGGCTCCGTGCAGCCGGTCCACGCCCTGTATCCGGATGGTGGAAGTGCCGGCGCCTTCGATCCGCGCGCCCATCTTGACCAGGAGTTCGGCCAGGTCGACGACCTCGGGTTCGCGGGCGGCATTGCGCAGGACGGTCTCGCCGCGGGCCAGCACGGACGCCATCACCAGGTCCTCGGTGCCGGTCACGGTGATGCGGTCGAAATGAACCGTCGCGCCGCGCAGCCCTTCTGGCGCTTCAGCCTCGATGTATCCGTGGGCCTGGTTGATGCGGGCGCCGAGTTGCTCGAGGCCGAAAATGTGCAGGTTGATGGGGCGGCCTCCGATGGCGCAGCCGCCGGGCAGCGACACGCGGGCGCGCCGGCTCCGCGCCACCAGCGGACCCAGCACCAGGCTGGATGCTCGCATGGTCTTGACGAGCTCATAGGGCGCTTCCGGGCAGACGATGCGTTCGGTCTGCAGGCGGACGGTCTCTCCATCGACGTCGACCGCAGAGCCGATATCCACCAGCAGCCGCTCCATCGTGCGGATGTCGCGCACGCGCGGGACGCGGTGCAGTATCACGGGCTCTTTGGTCAATAGTGCCGCTGCCAGCGCGGGCAAAGCGGAATTCTTCGAGCCGCTGGTGGCAATCTCACCCTGGAGCGGCGTTCCGCCGTTGATTACGAACTTATCCATGGATCCTCTCTATTCGGCAAGGGCTCTTGCCACGCGTCCGCCGGCAGCCTCCAGCCGCCGTTCCGCTTCCTCGCGCGAGATGCCGGCCTTACCCATGACAATCGCGGTCCGTACGCGGTTGCCGCTCGCGGCCAGCAGTTCCGCCGCCCGTTCGGGTGTAACACCGGAGGCGTCCACGATGATGCGGCGGGCGCGGTCGACCAGCTTGTGGTTCGTCGGCTGGACGTTCACCATGAGGTTGCCGTAGACGTAGCCCAGGCGGATGAATGTCTCGGTGGAGAGCATATTGAGCACCAGTTTCTGGGCGGTGCCTGCCTTCATGCGGGTTGAGCCGGCCAGGATTTCCGGGCCAACCAGCGGCGCGATAGGGATATCCACCGCGCGCGAAAGCTCGGCATCTGGGGTACAGCAGATGCCGATGGTCACCGCGCCCAGCCGCCGCGCTTCCGCCACCGCTCCGAGCACGTAAGGTGTCCTCCCGCTCGCCGCAATTCCCACGAGCACGTCTCGTGCCGTGAAGCCGCGCGCCACGAGGTCTCGGGCGCCGGCAGAGGGATCGTCCTCGCTGGTCTCGCTGGCGCGGGTGAGGGCGCGCTCTCCGCCGGCGATGATACCTTGCACCATCTCCGGCGGCGCGCTGTAGGTGGGCGGGATTTCGGACGCGTCGAGCACGCCGAGCCGCCCGCTGGTGCCGGCTCCGATATAGAATAGGCGTCCGCCGCGCTCGAGCGCCGCGACCGCCGCGTCGACGGCGCGCGCGATCGCTGGAATCTCTTTGGCCACCGCAAGCGCAACCTTCTGATCTTCGGTGTTGATGATGCGGAGGGCTTCTTCGGTGGGCAGTGCGTCGATCGAGGCCGAAGCCGGATTCGGCTGTTCAGTCAGCAGTTTTTCCAGCACATTTCAGGCTAACATCACGCCGAAGCGCCGGCCGCGGCGCCCGCATCGAGCGCCCATACGCCCTCGAAATCCACGAAGTAGGCATCAACGGCGATGCCGGGGATTTCGTCGGCGAGCACCTTCACCGCCTTGCGCAGCTCTTCGCCATGATTGGCACGCTCGGCGTCGACATCTCCGTTGAAGGCCTCGGCTCCACCGTAGGCCCCGCAATCGGAGTGCAGCATGAGGATGACGCGCCGCGTCTGGTGCAGACGCATCGAAATGCGGATCTGATCGAGTACGAAGTCGCGGTCGGTCTCGCGGTCGGGGGAGGCCAGGCACTTGGTCCCGCCGGCGATCTTGATGGCGTCCCAATGGACGACGCCCTGGCGCTGAAGGAACTTGCGGAAGCTGAGCTCGAAACGGTTGTCGAAGCACCAGACCACGGCTGCATCGCAGACGTAGCGTTCGCGGGGAGCGTCGAAGTGGAAGAGTTTCTTCATGGCGGAGCCTCTTACGTTGATTATCTCAAGCGGCCATCCACCGGCGCTATATTCGTATTAGTGCGCTATTTTCTTACCGGTCGCCTGCCCAAAGTCAACGCCATTCTGCTGGTGGAAAGCGGGAGCCGGGGCCTCATTGAAGGCGTGATTCCCGGGTTGAGGGAAAACTTCGGGCCGGATATCTTCATCGACCTGGTCACCTGCTACGCCAGCCTGCCGAACGGCTTCGACCCCGCGAAGACTCGCGTGTACCGCGTCTCGGATTACCGCGGACGGCAGTCGCGGCGCCGGCTGTATCGCGAACTCGCGGCCAACCACTACGCGCTCATGGGCGTCATCTGCTCGGGTGAGGTCGTCATGGCCAAGTGGAAATGGGCGCTGGGCCTGCGCATTCCGGCGAAGATCTTCATTATTAACGAGAACGGCGACTACTTCTGGCTGGACCGGATGCACCTCGGCCCCATCCGGCAGTTCGTGCTGCTTCGCACGGGACTCGCCGAGTCGGGCGCGGTGCGAACACTGGTCCGGCTGTTCACTTTCCCGTTCACTCTGATTTATCTGTTACTCTATGCCACGACCGTGCACGCCCGCAGGGCGCTGCGCAGCTCATCACAATCATGAAAGCAATCCTCGTTTCCCAGCCCGGCGGCCCTGAGAGCATGCAGCTCGCCGATGTCCCCGTTCCCGCGCCCGGTCCGAAGCAGGTCCGTGTGAAGATCGCGGCCAGCGGCGTGAATTTCATCGACATCTACTTCCGCATTGGCCTGTACAAGGCGGACCTGCCGCTCACGCCCGGCAGCGAGGCCGCCGGCACAGTGGATGCAGTGGGCACCGACGTGACGGAATTCGCGCCGGGCGACCGTGTGGCCTATGCCATGGCTCGCGGTTCGTACGCCGAATACGCCATCGTGCCCGAGGCGATGCTGGTCAAAATCCCTGGCCACGTCGATTTTCAGACCGCCGCCGCCGCGATGCTGCAGGGCATGACGGCGCACTATCTCACGCGCTCCACGTTCGCGCTCAAGCCCGGCGACACCTGTCTGGTGCATGCCGCCGCGGGGGGCACCGGCCGGCTGGTGGTGCAGATGGCCAAGATGGCGGGCGCTCGCGTGTTCGGCACGGTATCCACGGAGGAAAAGGCGCGGATCGCGCGCGAATCCGGCGCCGATGAGATCATCCTTTATACGCAGCAGGATTTCGAGGCGGAGGTGAAGAGGCTCACGGGCGGGCGCGGAGTGGATGTGGTCTACGATTCGGTGGGCAAGACGACGTTCGAGAAGAGCCTGAACTCGCTGCGGCCGCGCGGCACGATGGCGCTTTTCGGCCAATCGAGCGGTTCGGTGCCGCCATTCGATCCGTCGATTTTGAACGCCAAGGGTTCGCTGTTTCTCACGCGCCCGAGCCTCGGCTACTACCTGCTTGCGCGCGAGGAGCTGCTGTGGCGCGCGGGCGACGTGCTGAGCTGGCTGGACGCGGGCACGCTGAGGCTGCGGATTTCCGGAGTCTACCCGCTGGCCGAGGCAGCCGCCGCCCACCGCGACCTGGAGGGCCGCAAGACGGCGGGCAAGCTGCTCCTGGCCGTCTCCTGACATGAGCCTGCGAGCCAAGTTGACGCTGGGCAGCGTCGCACTGGCGACGATTCTGGTCACCATCATCACCGCCGTCGGATTCGGCAACCTGATGCGGTTCCAGTTCCGGGACACGCTGGCGCGCGCGGAACTGATCCAATCCGCGGCGACGGAGGCGGTGATTGCCACGCTCAACCGGTACGACGATTGGAAACGGGCCGTAAACGACCCGGAGCTGAATGCACAGTTGCTCAAACTGGCTTCAGCCTATAAGGGAATTCTGGAGATTTCTCTCGTCTCGGCGGATGGCAACGAGCTGATCCTGGCCAGTACGCTTGGGGAGAAACGAGCCGGCACCATCGTGTATCCACGGTATCCCGACTTTACGCCGCTGGCCGGCGGAGGACTGCTACAGCAGGTACGCGCGCTGTTTCCGGGGGAGCCGCAGTCGTACAAGCTGGACAAGGAAGTAGGGCCCGGGAACGTGCCTCTGCTGTACGTGCGGGTGCTGGTGAATCCCACCCTGATCCGCGATGATCTGACGCCCTCGTTCCGTCAAAATCTGGACATTGCGCTGATCACCATCGCTGCCGCGGTGCTGATTACGTTCTTGGCCTCGGCGGTAGCGTTCCGTCCGCTGAGCCGCATCAGCCGCATGCTGGACCTGGTGGCCCGCGGCGAGTACGAAGCGGAGAAGGCCGCGCCGGCCGACCGCGGCGGCGATGAGTTTGCGGTGATCGCATCCAAGGTCGGGCTCCTCGGGCAGCGCCTGCGCGGCGCGCAGGATGAGGCGTCCGGCCTGCGCGGGAACATCGACCGGCTGCTCGCAGATCTCGAAGAAGCCGTATTCCTGTTCGACCCCGACCGCCGGCTGATCTTCGCCTCGGGATCGGTGGGCAAGTTTCTGAGCGGGGACCGTGCCGGGCTCGCCGGAAAACCACTCAACGAGCTGTTTCCGCCCAGCGAGACGATGGGCGACCTGCTGGATCACGCGGTCACGACTGGTAACGCCATCCGCAACCGGCGGGTTCCCTATCGTTTTCCCCCGGTGGTGATGCTGTCGCTGGACATGCTCGACCGGTCGGGTTTCCTGGTGCGGCTGCGCGATCCGGAAGCGCAGCGACAGCTCAACCGCCAGCTTCAGACGGCGGACCGGCTGGCCGCGATCAGCCGCATTTCGGGCGGCGTGGCCCACGAAGTGAAGAACCCGCTGAATGCGATCCTGCTGCACGTGGAAGTGGCGAGGGCTAAGGTCGCCCGCGGCGAAAACGACGTGAGCCCCGAGATGGATATCATCGCCAGCGAGATTCTGCGCCTGGACCGGGTGGTGCGCACGTTTCTGGATTTCTCGCGCCCGGTGGAACTGAAGCTGGTCAACATCCAGGTACACGATCTGGTAAACCAGATCGTGGATCTCGCGCGTCCGCAGGCAACCGCTGGCGGCATTCAAGTTGAAGTAAGACAGGAGGCGGAAGGCACCGAGGTCCGCGTGGATCTCGATCTGATGAAACAGGCGGTGCTCAACGTGGTGGTGAACGCCATGCAGGCCATGCCGGGCGGCGGCCGGTTGGGATTCGAATCCTGCGTAAAGGCGGACACAGCCGAAATTCGCGTCTCAGACACCGGGACCGGGATTTCGCCGGAGCTGAGGGACAAGATCTTCCGTCTCTACTTCAGCACCAAGACCAAAGGATCGGGCATAGGGCTGGCGATGACGTTCCGGATCGTTCAACTTCACGATGGTACAATCGACTTCACCAGCGAACCGGGCAAAGGAACGACGTTCCTGATCCGCCTTCCGATTGCGGTGTGAGCATGGCGCCCTCGAGACAACTGACTGTTGGAATCCTGGCGCTGGCCGCGACGCTGGCCTTGGCCGGCTGTGCGGCGCGCGCAAAGACCCCGGTTGCCGCGACGGCCCCACCGAAATCGCCGTTGCCGGCTGCTCCCGCGACGCCACCGCCTCTATCGACGCCGCAGACGACGATAGAATTGCCCAAGCCGCAGCCGGTCGATCCCGCCGCGCTCGAAACCGAGGCGCCGCCTCCGCCGCTTCCCGAGCCGCCAGCGCCATCGCGACCCTCGCCTCCGCGAAGCCGCACGGCTCCCCGCACCGAGCCGGTTGCGCCGCCAGCGGCTACGCCGGTCCCAGAGCCGCCGCGGCAGCAATTCCAGGAGATCATTTCGCCCACCGAACTCAAGCGCTTCCAGGACTCGGCTCAGGCGCGGAAGCGCGACGTAGCGCGGATTCTCGATTCGCTCAAGTCGCGCCACCTCAGCAAAGCACAGGCAACCATCGTTACGAACATCCGCAGCTTCGTCGATCTGAGCAATGAAGCCGAAAACCGAAACGAAATGCGAATGGCAGACATGCTCGCGGAGAAGGCACAGATCCTGGCCCGCAATCTGGACAATGCACGCTAAAGAATACGAACAACGCCGCAGCGCCGCGGCCGAAGAGCTCGCCGAGCGCAAACTGGACGCCCTGCTGGTGTCGTTCAGTCCCAACCTCCGGTATCTGTCCGGGTTCACCGGCAGCAACGGCGCCCTGCTCCTGCTACAAGGAAGGGCGATCCTGTTCACGGATCCGCGCTATGAAATCCAGGCCTCACAGGAATCGACCTGCCGGGTCCGGATTACGAAGGGGCCGCTCATGGACGCTGTGGTGGCCGCGGTGCGGCGGCTCGGGGTGCGGCGCATTGGCTACGAGCCCGCGCGGATGACGTGCGAATCCTACGACGCGCTCAAAGAGAAACTGCCGATGCGGTCCTCGCTGACGCCGGTTCGCGGCTGGATCGAGGGGATGCGGATGGTGAAGTCGCCCACGGAGCTGGCGCTGATCCGGCGCAGCGTGGAGACCAATTCGCGCGCCTTTGAGCGAACCGTGGCGCGGCTGAAAGGCGGAGTGCGGGAGAGCGATCTGGCGGCGGAGCTTGAATACCGGATGCGGCGCCTGGGAGCGGAGAAGCCCAGCTTCGAGACCATCGTGGCAGGCGGGGCGCGCTCGGCGCTGCCGCACGCGCAGCCCACCAGCGCGCCGATCTCGGGCCTGGTGGTGGTGGACATGGGCGCGTTCCAGCAGGGCTACGCCAGCGATATGACGCGCATGCTGTTCGTGGGCACGCCGGGCGCAAAGGTGCAGCGCATGTATCGCGCCGTGCTGGAAGCGCAACTGGCCGGCATCGCGGCCGTGCGCGACGGCGCCCGCACCGCGGTGGTGGACGCGGCGGCGCGCAATGTGCTCAAAGCTTATGGTCTCGACCGCGCGTTCACGCACTCGACCGGCCACGGGCTGGGGCTGGAAATCCACGAACCACCGCGGCTTGGAAGGCGGGACAAGCTCAGGCTCAAGGAGGGCATGGCCGTAACGATCGAGCCTGGAGCATACCTCGAGGGATTCGGCGGCGTCCGCATCGAGGACACAGTGGTAGTGACTAAGACCGGGTGCGAGATCCTGACGCCAACGCCGAAGACCTTGCGCGTGTTGTAGCGCGGGTGGCGCGGACCATCGGTTTTTTGGGTCCGCGCAGCGCCCGCAGCGCGCGCTCCGCTTTTCGCGCGGTAGCCGCGCGCGAGTTGCGCATTTGCCGCGCCGCAAACGCTCGAATACTTCCTGTGTCCGGCACTAATGCGGCCATCTTTTCCAATGCGACGAGTGCGTGCCCGATCGCCACGTTGCGGCATTCGGGAGTGGCATACTTTGCCTTCTCCACGCCCAGAATCCGCTTCGCGATCCGGTCCGCCAGTTGTGGTTTGGCGCCGGCGATCAAGGCCGCACCCTGGATGGTATTGGCGGCGGTGATCATGACCGGCCCGCGGATGGGCGCAAGGTAGGCATCCAGCAGGCAATCCAGCTTGCCTTCGCGATCGACGGGAGCGAGGTGCGCGAGGGTGCGGATGGCGTTCCATTTGAGGATGTTATTTTCGTGTCCGAGAAGTCCGGCGAAGACA
Organism: Candidatus Acidiferrales bacterium; assembly: GCA_035499435.1. Lineage (GTDB taxonomy): Bacteria > Acidobacteriota > Terriglobia > Bryobacterales > Bryobacteraceae > Solibacter. Next base: position 25,834 of record DATJYW010000187.1, read on the forward strand.
TCGAAGTACGGATAGACCGCGGCTGGTTCGCGCCGGCTGAATTCGCGCAGCGCTTTGCTGGCACGCAGACGCGTGCGTGCCTGGGTCGAACCAAGCGCTTCGAGCAGATCGCGCATACAACTCGACTTGTATACCTCCGCACGATCCGGCGCAAGCCTCAAGCCTCTTGACAATCCGTGCGCCGCGGGCGCATATTCAAATTGCGGACCCTCCTATCTGATAGGGGGTCCGTGGTCCTCCGTTGCGCGGAGGAACTAACCAAAAGGAGGAAGTGCATAGAACCAGTCCACAAGATGGGCGGCTTTCGGCTTCCTCGCAGGACCGGCTGCGAATCCTGACGCGCCAGTAATTCCGCTGTGGCGCCGCGGTCTCTTGACCGCTGTCGACGTGGTTCGCAGGCACGGAGAACCAATGGGGCCGGCGGCCGCCCTTTACTTTTGGGCCGAGGGTGCCTGCTCTTCCCGAGATCAACTGCCAGGCTGAGCGATCGAGCTCGCAAGCGAGTTCGCCGACTGCTCCACACGCGATACACTGGTTTTTCCTCACCTGCCGTGAACGCCGTCGAATTCCAGGGTGTTTCGAAGAGCTACGCGATCTATGACGCGCCGGGCGACCGCCTCAAGGAATTGCTGACGTTCAACCGCTTGAAACGCCACAAGGATTTCTGGGCGGTTCACGATGTCAGCTTCGAAGTAGCGCGCGGAGAAACGTTCTGCATTGTTGGAGAGAACGGCTCGGGCAAGAGTACGCTGCTGCAGATGGTAGCCGGAATTCTACATCCGAGCTCCGGGACGGTGGCGGTGAGCGGGCGTGTGTCGGCCCTTCTCGAGCTGGGAGCCGGCTTCAACCCGGAATTCAGCGGACGCGACAATGTGTACCTGAACGGGTCGATTCTGGGCCTGACCACGAAGCAGATCGACGCCCGGTACGGCGAGATTGCTCGCTTCGCCGAGATCGGCGATTTCATCAACCAGCCGGTGAAAACCTACTCGAGCGGCATGGTGGTGCGGCTGGCGTTCGCGGTGGCGATCAACGTGGATCCCGAGATACTGCTGGTGGACGAGGCGCTCGCCGTTGGCGACATCTACTTCCGCCAGCGCTGCATGCGCAAGGTGCACGAACTGCGCACCCGCGGCATCACTATCCTGTTCGTCTCGCACGCGGTGAGCGACGTGAAGGCGATCGGCGATCGCGTGCTGTGGCTCGACAAGGGGCGCACGGTGGAGTGCGGCGAGCCCGCCCGCGTGATTGCGAAGTATCTGGCCGCCATGACCGACAAAGACTCCACGTACCAGCGCAGCAGGTCCCCGGAACGGCGCGAGCGCGGTGGCGGACCGATGCGCGCGCCGGAGATCGTCGAGGGGATTCCGAACGTCGATCACCGGCATGGCGACGGGCGCGCCGAGGTGATCGGGATTGCCGTACTGGACGAGCAGGGCCGTCCGCTGGCGATGCTGGAGCCGGCGAGCGCGATCCTGGTGCGGATCAGCGCGCGAGCCAAGGAATACCTGGCGATGCCGATCGTGGGATTCATGCTGCGCAACCAGCTCGGGATGGATTTTTCGGGCACCAACAGCGCGCGCGCCGGCTACGAACTGCCGCCGATGTATCCGGGCGACGTGATTACGGTGGATTTCTACGTGGAGCTGCCCGAACTGTATCCCGCCTCGTTTTCGTTTTCGCCGGCGATCGCCGACGGCACCCTGACCGAATACACCATGTGCGACTGGATCGACAACGCCTACGCTCTGGAGATGAGCCGCAGCGAGAATCCGATTTACGGCTTCATGCACCTGAATTGCCGCGTCGAGGTGAACGCGCGCCTAAAAGCCGAACCGCAACTGGAGCGTCACCTTGGCTGAGTTCACGGGCGAGCGCCTGATTCCGGGCGAGGTGGATATCGACCTGCTCAACGAGCACATGGCGCGGTACGCCTTCGCCGCGCGTTTGGCCCGAGGCAAGCGAGTTCTGGACGCGGGCTGCGGCGCGGGTTACGGCAGTGCTGCGCTGGCGCAGGTGGCCGAGAGCGTGACGGGAGTGGATGTGGCAGCGGATGCCATCGACCACGCACGAGCGCAGTACCAGGCGCGGAACCTGACGTTCGAGCCGGCCTCCGTCACACAGCTTCCGTTCGCTGAGGCGGCTTTCGACCTGGTGGTGGCGTTCGAGGTGATCGAGCACCTCGAAGACTGGCGCGGCATGCTTCAAGAGGCGGCGCGTGTGCTCTCGCCCGCGGGCCAGTTGATTGTCTCCACGCCCAACAAGCTGTATTACACGGAATCGCGGGGCGTTCACGGCGCGAATCCGTTCCACGTGCACGAATTCGAATTCGTGGAATTCGTCGCCGAGCTAAAGGCGGTGTTTCCGCACGTCTCGATGTTTCTGGAGAACCATGTGGAGGGCGTGGCGTTTCAGCCGCACGTGCCGGGCTACACCGTGGAGGCGCGGGTGGATACCGGCGAGCCCCTGCCGGACGAGAGCCACTTCTTCGTGGCGGTGTGCGCGCGCCGGCCGCAGCTCGGCAACCCGACATTCGTGTATGTGCCGCGCGCGGCGAACGTGCTGCGCGAGCGCGAGCACCACATCGCCAAGCTCGAACAAGAGGTAGCGACGAAGAACCAGTGGCTCGACAAAGCCCAGCGGGACCTGGCCGAATTCGACCGCGAGCAGAAGAAGCTGATGGCGATCTGCAACGAGCAGAAGGACGAGCTGGAGCGTAGCAATCACTGGGCGGAAGATCTGAACGCCGAGTTGGCGGAGCGCCGCGCGCGCATCAAAGAGCTGCAGGACGAGCTGATCCGCGAACAGGAGAACGCGCGTCGCGTCGCGGAGGGCTTCAACGCGAAAATCGCGGCGCTGGAACAGGAGAACAGCGAAAAGACGCAGTGGGCCATCGCCACCGAGACGCGCCTCACGGCCGAGGTCCGGCAGCAGACCGAGGAGTTGGTGAGGGCCGTTGCCGCACTGGAGCAGACCGGGAAGGAACTCGAGGCGCGCACCGAGTGGGCGCAGCGCCTCGATGAGGAGAAGCGGCGCCTGGAAGACCAGCTCACGCTGGTGCGCGCATCGCGGTGGGTGAGATTGGGCCGCAAGGTGGGCGTGGGTCCGGCGCTCTGACATGGCCCTGCTGAAACGCTTTCTGCGGGCGCTGCCGCTGCTCGTGATCTCGCCCTTCCTGGTGCTGATCAGCTTCCTGGCGCTGATGCTGACGGATCTGTTCACCCGTCGTGGGACACGCCTTCAACGTGTCCAGGCGCGCACAAGCGCACCTACAGCTGCCACCGTCGTCATCCCTAACTGGAACGGCCGCGACCTCCTCGAAAAGTACATCCCCTCGGTGATTGCCGCGCTCGCATCGAATCCCGCGAACGAAATTCTGGTGGTGGATAACGGCTCGACCGACGGCAGTGCGGACTTCCTGCGCGAGCGGTTCCCCGAAGTAAATGTGCTGGCCCTGCCGGAAAACCTGGGCTTCGGCGGCGGCAGCAATGCGGGTTTTCGCGCGGCGAAGAACGACATCGTGGTGCTGCTGAACAGCGACATGCGGGTGGCGACGGACTTTCTCGCGCCGCTATTGGAGGGCTTCCGCGATCCCGAGGTGTTCGCAGTTTCCTGCCAGATCTTCTTCAGCGATCCGGCGAAGGTGCGCGAGGAGACTGGACTGACGCAAGGCTGGTGGCAGGACGGAAGCCTGAGGGTGCGCCATCGCGTGGATGCGGCGGTCGATGATCTGTTCCCCTGCTTCTACGGTGGCGGCGGCAGTTGCGCGTTCGACCGCGCGAAATTCCTCGAGCTGGGCGGCTTCGACCGGCTGTTGGAGCCCTTCTACCTGGAAGACACCGACCTCGGCTTCATGGCGTGGAAGCGCGGCTGGAAGGTGCTCTATCAGCCGCGCAGCGTGGTTTACCACGAGCATCGTGGAACCATCGGGAAGAAGTTCGCAGCGGAGTTTATTCAGGGCGTGCTGCGCAAGAATTTCCTGCTTTTCTGCTGGAAGAACATTCACGAATGGCCGCGCCTGGCGGGCCACTTCTTTTTTGCCTGGGCGGGGGCGGGGCTGACGGTGTTCTTCGGCGATCTCCCGCTGCGCGCCGACCTGCCTTCGCTCTGGCATGCGTTTCGCGAGCTTCCGCGGGCCGTGCGGTCGCGGCGCCGTGCCCGCACGCTGGCCGCCATCAGCGATTCCGAAGCCTTCCGCCGGCCGCTCGGCGGCTACTACCGCGACCGGTTCGCGGCGCTCGATCCGGCGCCCGAGCGGCCGCGCGTTCTCTTCGTCTCGCCGTATCCGATCTGCCCGCCGGTTCACGGCGGCGGGGTCTTCATGTACCAGACGCTGCGGGAAATGACGAAGTTGACGGACGTTCACGTGGTGGAGCTGCTGGACTGGCCCTCGGAAGAGGCGGCGAATGAGGAGTTGCGCACGTTCTGCGCGTCGGCGGAGTGGCTGGTGCGCCCGACCGGCAAGCCCAGCGGGATGGCGTCCATCGAACCCCATGCCGCGCGCGAATTCGCCAACGACGACCTGGAATGGCTGCTGCATCGACAGACTTACATGAAGCAGATCGACGTGGTGCAGCTCGAATACACGCCCCTGGCGCAGTACCGCTTCGATTTCCGCCGAATTCCGATGGCGCTGTTCGAACACGACGTCTACTTCCAGTCGATCGGCCGGGGGCTCGGCCACGTGATCGGCGCCATCGACCAGCTCAAAGCGCGGATGGAATACCTGCGGGCGCTGCGCTTCGAGCTGCACGCATTGCCGGGGTTCGACCAGGTGCAGGTGTGCACGCCGGCCAACCGCAAGTACCTGCTCGGATTTCTTCCCCGGCTCGCGCCGAGAATGCGCAGCGGCCTACGCGCGGGAATCGATACCAGCCGCTACCAGTTTCGCCCGCGCGGGCGCGAGCCGCTCACCATGCTGTTTCTGGGGAGTTGGCGGCACGACCCGAATCGCATCGCGGTGGACTGGTTCATGCGGCACGTGATGCCGCTGATCACGGACGAAGAACCGGGCGCGAAGCTGACCATCGTGGGCAGCGATCCGCCGGCGCCGCACCTCTATGCCGACTATGCGGCCCACATGGAGATGCTCGGCTTTGTCGAGGACGTGCGCGATCCCCTGGCGCGGTATTCGCTGTTTGTGTGTCCGATACTGAGCGGCTCCGGCGTGCGGGTGAAGCTGCTGGAGGCGTTCGCCGCGGGGATTCCTGTGGTGTCCACGAGGGTGGGCGCGGAGGGGCTGACGTCGAAGGATGGCGAAGTCTGCGCCCTTGCCGACGATCCCGCGGGTTTCGCGACGCGCGTGGTGGCGCTATTGCGCGACCCCGAAAAGGCCGCCGCCATGGCGGAGCGCGCGCGCACCGAGGTCGAGGCCAACTGGGATATGGCAGTGATCACGCGCCGGTTGGTGGACGGCTATCGCGAGCTGGTAAGGGAGAAGCGGGCGTGAGCGGCTACTTCCGGTTCAGCTCTTTCTTCATGCGGCTTACAATATCGAAGGCGGTGCGATCCAACTGCTTGGAGGTGGCATCCTTGGGCAGGTCGTATGTCGACCACACCACCTGCTTGGTTTTGGCGTCCACCAGGAAGACGGTGCCCTTGGCGCGGCCGAATGTGCCCATGGATGAAGGATTCTCCAGCTTGTTGACGGTATCGCTGAGGAACGGAATCGGCTCCACGGAGGCGGTAGCGTCGGCCTTTGCGCCCTTTTCGGCCTTTTCCGGCTTCGGCGGCGGCTCGGGCTTCTCCTCGGGCTCCGGCGGCGGGAAGAGGTCGTTCATCTTGGCTTCGAAACCCTCGCCGATCTGGTCGGTAAAAATGGCGTCGGCCATTTTAGGGTCGGTAACGATCTGGAACAGGTGCTCGTTGGTGATCCGGTTGGCCAGGTACTGGTCGAGCCCCTTCGACATTTTCAGGAGATACACGTTCTTGACGGCGGCCAGGTCCGTGCCGAAAGCCAGCGCCGCCGAGCCGCAGAGGAGTACCGCAAGCCGGTGCATACACTTCATGATATCCAGACGCACGGTGCGGGGAAAAAGACGGGCCAATGTATAAGTCCCTGTCGATCGCCGTCATCATTCCCTGCCTGAACGAGGAGCAGGGCGTCGAAAACGTCCTGCACGCGATGCCCGATTTCGTGGACGAGGTGGTGGTGGTGGACAATAACTCGACCGACCGCACGAGCGAGGTCGCGGCTTCGTTGGGGGCCAAGGTCGTGCGCGAGGAGGTCCGCGGATACGGTCGTGCCTACAAGCGCGGCTTCAGCTGCGCGACCAGCGACATCATCATCACGCTGGACGGCGACCACAGCTATCCTGTGGACGCGCTCTCCTATCTGATCGAGGCGTTCCTGCACCTGGAGGTGGATTTCCTGAACGCATCGCGATTCCCGGTGCGCGACGCGCACGCCATGAGCTTCAAGAACAAGTTCGGCAACCTGGTGCTGTCGCTGACAGTCTCGATCCTGTTCTTCCACTGGGTGCGCGATTCGCAATCGGGCATGTGGGTGCTCCGCCGCTCCATCCTGAAGGACATGAAGCTGGAAAGCGACGGCATGGCGTTCAGCGAAGAGATCAAGATCGAGGCGCTGGTGAACCCGAACATCCGGTTCGGTGAGATCTCGATCATGTACTCGTCGCGGTTGGGAGAGACCAAGCTGAACGCATGGCGAGACGGCTTCGCCAACCTCGCCTTCCTGCTGAAGAAGCGCTTCCTGCGATGAGCATCAGCGCCATCGTGCCTGTGTGGAATGGCCGCGACCTGCTGGCGCGCCTGCTGGATTCACTGGACAAACAGACGCTGCGCGCGGAGGAGATCCTCGCGGTCGACAACGGCTCGACCGACGGTGCGGCGGAACTCGCCCGCGCCCGTGGAGCACGCGTGATCCCGATAGGTCGTAATGCCGGGTTCGCGCCGGCGGTGAATCGCGGCATTAAAGAGGCCAATCACGAGTGGCTGGCGATTCTCAACAGCGATGTCGAACTGGCTCCGGACTACTTCGAGAAGCTCACTGCCGCAGCGGCGCCGTTTGCCACAGGGAAAATTCTAAGTCCGTCGGGTACGATTGACGGGACCTTCGATGTGACCGCGCGCGGCGCGGCCACCTGGCGCGCCGGCAGTGGCATGGCCGACGGGCCTCCGTTCGATGCCGCGCGCGACATCTGCTCTCCGCCGTGGACCGCTGTTCTGTTTCGGTCCGAGGTCTTCGCGCGTACGGGACTTCTGGAGGAATCGTTCGATAGTTACCTCGAAGATGCCGATTTCGGCTTGCGCTGCGCGGGCCTGGGAATCCGCGGGCGATATGTTCCCGAGGCGCGCGCCATCCACGCGGGAAGCGCGAGCCTGGGCCGATGGCATCCCGAGATAGTGCGCCGGATCGCGCGCAATCAGGTGTTTCTTACAGCACGGCATCCGGCGGCTGGGCTGCTCTGGCCTTCACTCGTGGCTCAAGCACTTTGGGGCGCCGTCGCGGTTCGCCACGGCGCAGGCCTGGCGTGGCTGCGCGGCAAGTGGGAGGGTCTTCGCCGTTTCTCCGCCCTGCGGCGGTCAGCTCCCGTCTATGACAGGATCTTAGTCGAAGAAATTGTGCGATCCAACGAACAGTTCATTCGCGAGACCAACGAAGAAACTTACTGGAGGCTGTATTTTATGCTCACTGGTGGGGCAAAGTGACACATGCCGGATACCGGCATCATCGTCGTTACTTATAACTCTGCCGGCCACATCGGGGCCTGCCTGGACGCGGCGCTGGAAACGGGTGCGGAGATAGTCGTGGTGGATAACGCTTCTTCCGACAGCACCGTCGCGGAAGTCAAGCAGCGGCCTGTGCGCCTGATCGCCAATCAGGAAAACCGTGGGTTTGCGGCGGCCGCGAATCAAGCATTTGTTGTATTAAACTCCCAGTACGTCCTACTCCTGAATCCCGATGCGATTCTCCGCAGTACTCTGGATCCGCTGCGCGAAGCCTGCGATCTGCCGCAATCCGCCGGGGCGGGGGGGAGGCTTGTGGACGCAAATGGACGTCCTCAGACCGGATTTATGGTACGGGCGCTGCCCACGCCGGCTGCGCTGATTTTGGAAGCTCTCGTGCTGAATCGGGTCTGGCCGGAAAATCCAGTGAATCGGCGCTACCGATGTTTGCATCAGGACTTATCCATACGTTGCGAGGTGGAACAGCCGGCGGGGGCGTTTCTCATGGTGAGACGGGTCGTCTGGGAAGAGTTAGGGGGACTGGACGAAAGATATTTCCCGCTGTGGTTCGAGGACGTGGATTTCTGCCGGCGGCTTCAAGATCGAGGTTTCCGGCTTTATTACGTACCCGAAGCCGTTGCAATTCATACAGGTGGTCACTCAATCGGTCAACTCGGAGTGGAGATGCGGGCGGTTTATTGGTATCGTAGTCTTCTACGCTATTCATCCAAGCACTTCGGCCGGGGGGCATTCCGGGCGGTGTGCCTGTCTGTGGTAACGGGCTCGGTTTTCCGCAGTATCGCGGTATCAGTCTGGCAGCGCAGTTTGCGGCCATTCGCCGCATATGTCAAGGTCGCGTGGTTAGCAGGTCGTGGGTTGATGTTCGGTTCACTGGACTAGTGACGTGTTCCAGATCAGATTCTCAGGTTCTTTTTAATGGTTCACAACGACTTCGTCTCGGTCACAATCGTGACCTACAATAGCGGCCGGTTTATCAAACGCTGCCTTGAATCCGTTCTCGCCCAGCGATACCCGCACAAAGAGATCATCGTCGTGGACAATGCGTCCAATGACGGCACGATCGACATCCTGGAACAGTTCGAGGATCGCTGCAGGATTCAATACAATAGCGAGAATGTCGGATTCGCCGCCGCGCAGAACCAGGCGATCCGCATGTCCAGCGGGCAGTGGGTCCTGACGCTCAACCCGGATGTTCTGCTGCTGCCGAACTTCATCCAGGCGCTGGTGGACGCCGGCCAGTTCGATCCTAAGATCGGCACCGTATGCGGCAAGCTGCTGACCATGACGAGTCATTTCGAGATTCCCGAAAAGCCCGTCGTGGATTCCACCGGCATTTACTTCAACCCCATGCTGCGCCACCTGGATCGGGGCAGCCAGGAAGTCGACAACGGCCACTACCTGCACTATGAGTACGTGTTCGGCGCCACGGCAGCCGCGGCGCTCTACCGTCGGGCGATGATCGAGGACGTTTCGCTCGACGGAGAATTCTTCGACAGCGATTTCTTCGTGTACCGCGAGGACGCCGACGTGGCGTGGCGCGCCCAGCTTATGGGCTGGAAGTGCCTGTACGCACCGTATGCGCGCGGCTATCACGTGCGCAAAGTTCTTCCCGGCAATCGCCGCGCCCTGCCGCCGGAGATCAATATGCACTCGGTGAAGAACCGGTTCCTGATGCGCATCAAAAACATCTCACCGCATCTGTACCGGCGCAACTGGTTCTCGATCACCGCGCGGGACCTGATGGTGGTGATGTGCTGCCTGCTCTGGGAACACACATCGCTGAAGGCGTTCTGGTATTTGAGCACAAACCTGCGCCGCGTTCTGGCCAAGCGCAGGATGATTCAGGCGCGCCGCAGGGTGGACGACAAGTACATCGCGGCCTGGTTCCAATACGCGCCGGTCAGCCATAAGGCGCCCAAGAAAATGGTCCGCGTCCTGTCACGTTCCGAGACGGCCAGGACGTAGGTCCGGGGTGGGGCCGGCGCCCGCCGCTTTCATGCACATCGCCCTTCTCGGCACGCGCGGCATTCCGGCCAATTACGGCGGCTTCGAGACTTTCGCGGAGGAGTTGTCCACGCGCCTGGTGGAGCGCGGCCACGCGGTCACGGTGTATTGCCGCGAGAGGCACCACGAGCCGGTTTATCGCGGCGTCCGGCTGCAGTATCTGCCCACCATCCGGCACAAGTACTTCGACACCATCGCGCACACCGCCATATCCACGGCGCACCTGCTGGCGCACCGCGCCGGCGTGGCTCTCTACTGCAACGGGGCCAACGCGATCTTCACGCCGTGGCCGCGGCTCACCGGCATCCCGGTGGCGCTGAATGTGGACGGGATCGAGAGGAAGCGCAAGAAGTGGAACCGGCTGGCACGCGCGTGGTACTTGGTCTCCGAGTGGCTGACGAAGTTCTGCCCGAGCACCGTGGTCACCGACGCGCGCACCATCCAGGACTACTACCGAAGCCGGTATCACAAGCAGAGCGTCTTCATTCCCTACGGCGCGGCCATCGGGAAGGTGCCCACGAGCGATGTCCTCGCCCGGCTGGATCTGCAACCCGGGCAATACTTCCTCTACGTGAGCCGCATGGAGCCGGAAAACCACGCGCTCGAGGTCTGCCAGGCATTTTCATCGCTGGTGACCGTCATGAAGCTGGCCCTGATAGGTCATGCGCCCTATGCCGACGAATACGTGCGCCGCGTGCGGAGCATTCCTGACCCGCGGGTCGTGATTCCCGGCGCAATCTACGGGACCGGCTATCACGAGCTCCAGTCTCACTGCTTCGCTTACGTCCATGCCACCGAGGTTGGCGGCACGCATCCTGCGCTGATTGAAGCCATGGGACGCGGCGCGCTGGTGCTCTACCGCAACACTCCGGAGAACGCCGAGGTCGCGGGCGACGCCGGCATCCCGTTCGAACCTGAAGAACTCCCCGCCAAGCTCCGCCTGGTTCTCACCATGAGCGAATTCGAGCGCGAGAAACTGCGACGCAAGGCCATGGAGCGCATCCGCGACCACTACTCGTGGGATGCCGTTACAGATGCCTACGAGCGCCTGCTGACTGGGCTCAAACCGCCTTCCCGTTGATCGTTACGCCTTCGACCACCAACCCCTCGACGTTCTCCGCCACGTTGGGCCGCGCGGCATTCTCGAAGCTGCAGTTGCGGATGCGCACATCGCGCACGGGCGCGTTCTTGAACCCGCGAAGCGTCCACGCGGTCTGGCTCTTTTTGCAGGTGAGGTTGACCACCTCCACATCGCGAACCACCGGCGTGAAAGCTCCCTTTTCGCCTTCCTCGTAGTAGAAATCGACCTCGAGGGCCGGTCCGGCCACCTGCCCTGCCTGCACGTTGCGCAGGTACACGTGCTCGATCACGCCGCCGCGCATGGCGTTGTTCTTGAAGCGCAGCACGCGGTCCAGGTTGGGACTGTCCATGCGGCAATCCTGCGCGAAGACGTAGCGGATGCCGCCGGAGCACTCGCTGCCCATGGTCACGCCGCCGTGGCCGTCTTTCATCACACAGTTCTGCACGATGATGTTTTCGCTCGGCGCGTGCAGGCGGCGTCCGTCAGCGTTGCGTCCGCTCTTGATGGCGATGCAGTCGTCGCCGGTGTCGAAGGTGCAGCCGTCGATGAGCACATCGCGGCTGGACTCCGGGTCGCAGCCGTCGTTGTTCGGACCGTGGCTCGCCACCTTTACGTTGCGGATAGCCACGTTGGTGCAGAGCACCGGGTGGACCTCGTACATCGGCGAATTCGTGATGGTCACGCCTTCGATCAGCACGTTGGTGCAGCGGTAGGGCTGGACGAACATGGGCCGCAGGCAGCAGCCGTCGCCGAAGACGCGCTGCTCAACCGGGACACCGCGCTCCGCCATGCCGACCAGATCTTCGCGAGCCTTGAGTTGGTTAGGTGTGCCGGGCTTCCAGCCGCCGCGCGCGTTGCCTTTCCACGGCCACCAGTGCTCCTGGTCGGACTGTCCGTCGAGCGTACCCTCGCCGGTCACCGCGATGTTGGACTGATCGAGCGCGTAGACCAACGCAGAATAGTTCATGCATTCCAAGCCTTCGAAGCGCGTGAGCACGTTCGGGTAATACTTCGGGTCGGTGAAGAATTTGATGCGGGCGTCTTTTTCGATCACCACGTTGACATTGCTCTTCAGGTGGATGGCGCCCGAGAGGTACACGCCCGCCGGAACGACAACACGCCCGCCGCCCGCCCGCGAGGCTTCGTCGATGGCCCGGCGGAAGGCGTCGGTGCAATCGGTCTTGCCGTCTCCCTTCGCGCCGTATTTGGACACGGCAAAGTTTTTCTCCCGGAATTTCGGCGCCTGGATGCGCTGGAGGATCTGGGCGTGGAGAGTCCAGGGGTCGGGAGCGCTCCAGGCGGTGCGGCGGACGGCATCAGCCCCAGCCATCGCGGCCAGCAGATTGCGGCGGGTGATGGTGTGCATACGCCCCGATGGTATTTCCCGGCGGAAGGAGCGTCAAGTTTGTGGTGCGGGCGTCCTCGCCTGCGCGGGCGGAGCAGGCCAGGAGGCCTGCCTACGGAATTCTGACTCCCATCGCCTGATATCATCGGATTGACCGACCATGCTGACCCTGGAAAAATTCTCTCTCGGCGTCGGAGACCGTTTTGCCCATCAGGCAAAGGCCCAGCTTCGCGCTTGCATGATGGCCGCCGAACGCGGCGCTACTGTCATTCCGGTCTGGAACAAATCCAATCGCGAGCACCTGATCGTTGGCTCGGAACCCGCGAGCGTCCGTGAGGCAGCGGATTGCGCGGTCAAAGAGCTCGGCTGGAAGCTTCCGTATCACGTCGACGCGGATCACATCAATCTCTCTACCGTCGACCGCTTCATCGACGCCAGCGACTTCTACACGCTGGACGTCGCCTCCGCCATCGGTCAGCCCGCGCCGCCCGCCGACGTCGAAGCCTTCGTCGCCCGCCATCCCGAAATCACCATCCCGCGCGAGACTTTGCTAAATATCGCGAAGAAATACCTGCTTGCCGTGCAACAGGCCGGCGCCATCTATCGCCACATCGCGGAATTGCGCGGCGACCGCGACTTCATCACCGAAGTCTCCATGGACGAGACCGATTCGCCCCAGACGCCGCCCGAGCTCCTGGTGATTCTCGCGGCCATCGCCGACGAGCAGATCCCCATCCAGACCATCGCGCCCAAATTCACCGGCCGCTTCAACAAGGGCGTGGATTATGTCGGCGACATCGTCCAGTTCGAGAAGGAATTCACCGAAGACCTCGGCGTGATCACGCAGGCGGTCAAGCAGTATCATCTGCCTGCCAATCTGAAGCTCAGCGTTCACTCCGGCAGCGACAAGTTTTCGATTTACGCGCCGATCCGGCGCGCGCTCCGGCGGCACAATGCAGGTGTCCACGTGAAGACCGCCGGCACCACATGGCTTGAAGAGCTGATCGGCCTCGCCGAGGCGGGTGGCGAAGGGCTGGACCTCGCCAGGCAGGTCTATGCCAAGGCGTACGCCGATAAAGAGGCGCTCTGCGAACCCTACGCTTCGGTGATCGACATCAAGTACGCCAAGCTGCCCGCGCCCGACACCGTCGATACCTGGAGTTCGGAGCGCTACACCGCCGCGCTTCGCCACGATCAGCGGAACCCGGGCTTCAACGCGGATTTCAGGCAACTGCTGCATGTCGGCTATAAAGTAGCCGCGAAGATGGGTGATAAGTACCTCCAGATGCTCGACGCCTGCGAAGCCACCATCTCGCGCAACGTGACCGAGAACCTCTTCGAGCGTCACATCCGGCCGCTTTTCCTGGAGCGGTAGATGCGCCTGTTCCCGCTGGTGCTGGCGGTCGTTGCGCTGCGCGCGCAGGATAGCCGTGCAGTTCGCGAGCCGGTGATCCCGCCCGCGTGCGCCACTCTCACAGCCGCGCTCGCCGCGGCGGACAACAGCCGCACCATCGCCGAGGCCGACGAATCGAAGCTCGATACTACCCGCATTCAGCAGGCCCTGGACACCTGTCCGGCCAGCAGGGCCGTGGTGCTGAAATCCAGTGGTGCGCACCACGCATTTCTCTCCGGACCGCTCGATCTGAGAGCCGGCGTCGCGCTGGTGGTCGATGCCGGGACGATCCTCTTTGCGTCCCGCGATGCCAGGCTCTACGAGGTGCGCCCGGGAAGCTGCGGCATCGTCAGTGACAGTGGGCGAGGTTGCCGCGCACTGATCAACGGCAACGAAATCTCCGGCGCCGCCATCATGGGAGAAGGCGCCATCGATGGCCGCGGATGGGCCAAGGTGCTGGGCAAGACCGTCTCCTGGTGGGAACTCGCCGAGGAGGCGCGCATTGGCGGCAACCAGAACTGTCCGCGCATCGCCGTGCTCGACCGCTGCAACAACTTCACGCTCTACCGCATCACGCTCAAAAACTCGCCCAACTTCCACGTCTCCTACCGCAACGGCGATGGCTTCACCGCTTGGGGAGTGATCATCAAGACCCCGCGCACCGCGCGCAATACCGACGGCATCGACCCCGGCCCGGCCAACAACGTCACCATCACCCACTGCTTCATCGACACCGGCGACGACAACGTGGCCATCAAGGCCGGCGGCAAGTGCTCCCACATGACCATCGCCCACAACCACTTCTACAATGGCCATGGCATGAGCATCGGCAGCGAGACCAGCGGCGGAGCCGATACCATCCGCGTCACCGACCTCTCGATCGACGGCGCCGACAACGGCATCCGCATCAAATCGAACTCCGGCAAGGGCGGCAAGGTCACCGACGTCGTATATGAAGACGTCTGTATCAGGAACACCAGGAACCCTATCTACATGGACTGCGACTACGCCCACTTCGGCAAGCAGGGCGATCGCCTGCCCTGGTTTACCGGCATCACGCTGAAGAACGTGCGCATCCTGAACGGGGGCAGGATCACGCTTCAGGGTTTCGACGAAAAGCACGTCCTCGGCATGACTTTCGATGGCGTATGGCTTGATTCGCTCACCGACACCAAGGTGATCGCGGAGCACGCTGCGCTCAGTTTTCTCTCGACGAATCTCAAGGTGACCGGCCAGAACGTCAGCATCAGCGGTCCGCAGTCAAAAGCCTCGCCGAATGCCTGCTCGGGGAAGTTCGTGCCCATGCCGCCGCTACAATAGGACTAGTGCCTCCCTTCCGTTCGTACGTCCTTGTCTCCCTCGATCAGATTGCCCGGAATTATCGCGCGGTGCGCGAGCTGGTCGGCCCCCACGTCGCCGTGGCGGGAGTGGTCAAGGCCGACGCTTACGGCCACGGCGCGCTCGCGGTTTCCCGCGCCCTGATCGCGGAGGGCGCGCGATGGCTCGCGGTCAGCTCCGTCGATGAGGGCGTCCAACTCCGTGCCGGCGGCATTCACGAAGCGCGGATCCTGGTCATGGGCGGATACCTCCCTTATGAAGGCAACGCTCTCATCGAATTCGATCTGACTCCGGTGGTCCACTCACTCGACCAGCTTCGCTGCACGGAGCAGCTCGCAGCATCCTCGGGAAGGCCATTGGCCTATCACCTCAAGATCGATTCCGGCATGGGCCGGCTGGGCACCCGCGCGTCCGCGGTCGAGATCGTCTCCGCCATCCGCGAAACGCGCCAGGCGCGGCTGGAAGGGCTGATGACCCACTTCGCTTCGGCTGCCGATTACACCTCCGCTCAGACCGCCGCCCAACTGGCTTACTTCCACGCCATCTGCGGCGGATTGCAGGAGGAAGGCATCCGTCCTTCCGTGCTTCACGCCTCCAGCACCATCGCCATCGGCTATGGCCGCCGCGAAGGGTGGCACGACATGGTGCGCGCCGGGCACGCGATCTACGGGTATCTCTCCCCGGCACGCGGCACGCCCGCCCCGGAGCCGTTGCTCCACGTCAAGCCGGCACTCACGTGGAAAGCCAAGCTGCTCGCCGTGAAGGACGTGCCGGAGGGAGCGCTGGTCGGATACGGCGGCACCTATCGCGCGCCGCGCGCGATGCGCCTCGGGATCCTGGCGGCGGGCTATGCGGACGGCATGTTCCACCGGCTCTCGAACCGTGGCAAGGTGATCGCCGCGGGCAAGTTGACGCCGATCCTGGGCACCATCTCCATGGACCTGACCACCATCGACCTGAGCCACACCGAGGCGCTCGCCCCCGGTGACGATGTCACCCTACTGGGCACCGAAGGCGACGCGTCGTTGGACGCGCAGCAGATCGCCCGGGTCGCGGGGACCATTTCTTACAACATTTTGTGCAGCATCAGCGCCCGCGTACGGCGGGTGTATGTCTAGCCCCGAAATTGGTCACACCCGTACCCCCTGTTGCGGTTCGAGTTCCGAGCATGCGTTTATCCAGTGATATCATAGAGACCAGATGAGCTTACTGTCGCCCAGACTACAATTGAAGGTCGCACAGAAGCAGATTCTGACCCCGGGCCTGGTCCAGATGGTGACCGTCCTCCAGCTTAACCGGCTGGAATTGAAGGAGATGATCACCCAGGAGATCGTCAAGAATCCGGTCCTCGAGGAAGCCACCGAAGAGCCGGGAGAAGAGATCACACCGGAGGAACTGCTGCCTTTGCTCGAGGCGGAGGCAAACCCGGATCCGGCCGACCGCCAGATTTTGGAAGCTGCCGTGCTCAACGGTGCGAACGCGGTCGATGGCGCGTCGGATGTAGCCATCAACGACAACCTCTTTCCCGACGCCGAGGAGTCCGCGGCGGCAGCCGTAATGGCCGAAGCCGATACCGTGGCTGCCAACGACCCCCTCGCCGAACCTCCGGCCGTGAACGATCCCTTCGACGAGATCGACTTCGGCTCGTTCTTCGACGAGTACCTGGACCCCGGCTACAAGAGTCCTGCTTCGGAATCCGTCGAGAAACCATCGTTCGAGACGTTCCTGTCGGCCCCGGTTACCCTGGGCGATCACCTGCGCTCGCAACTGAGCGTCAGCCTGGCTTCCGACGCGATTCGCAATGCGGCCGAATCGATCATTGGCAACCTGGACGACGACGGATACCTTTCGGCTTCGCTCGATGAGATCGCCGCGGCGGGCGAGCATACTATGGAACAGGTGGAGGAAGCACTGCGCGTGGTGCAGTCGCTGGATCCGGCCGGAGTAGGCGCGCGCAACCTGCGCGAATGCCTGCTTTTGCAGCTCGAAAGCATGAACGGCAAGGGCGGCGTCGCCTGGCAGATCGTTTCCAACCATCTTCGGCTGGTCGAGACCCGCCAGTACAAGGAAATCGTCAAGCAGCTTGGCCGGCCCATGGAGCACGTGGAGATCGCCATCCGGGCCATCCAGCACCTGAACCCGCGTCCGGGCCTGCGCTACTCCGGCGCCGGCGCGCGCGTGGTCGAGCCGGACGTCTACTTCATCAAGGACGGCGAGGACTACATCATTCAGATGAACGATGACGACGTCCCGCAGCTTCGGCTCAACGCGCAATATCGCCGCATGCTCGATCGCGACAACGGCGCTACCAAAGAAGTGCGCGACTACGTGCGCGAGCGGTACACGTCCGCGATCCAGCTCATGAAGAACATCGAGCAGCGCAAGCAGACCATCCTCAAGGTCTGCCAGGCCATCGTGCGCCGCCAGACCGAATTCCTCAACCACGGCCTGGATTCGCTGAAGCCGATGATGATCAAGGAGGTTGCCGAAGAGGTCGGCGTCCATCCTTCCACCGTGAGCCGCGCGGTCGCGGGCAAGTACGTCCACACGCCGCAGGGAGTGTTCGAGCTCCGATATTTCTTCTCCGAAGCCGTCCAGGGTCCCTCCGGCAGCGCCACTCCGCTCCTGCTGCTCAAGCGCAAAGTGAAAAAGATGATCGAGGACGAGGACCGTACCAAGCCTCTCACCGACGAGCAGATCACCTTGCTTCTCCAGTCCGAGGGCATCAACGTGACGCGCCGGACCGTGGCGAAGTACCGCGAGGACATGAAAATCCCCTCGACTCACCAGCGGCGCATCCGGAATTAGCCGCCCCCGGTGCCCCCTCTCGCGCGTTATAAAGGAAGAGGAAGGGGAGTGCCACATGAAAATCACGTACACCGGCAGGCAGGTTGAACTCTCTCCAGCGCACCAGAAGAAGCTCGCCGACCGTTTTGCGAAAATCGGTAAACTTCTCGATGGCAGGCGCGAATGCGAAACCCACGTGATTCTGTCCCTGGAGCGCCATCTCCATCACGCCGAAGCGACCATCAATTACTATGGTCATCAGTTAGTCGGGCTCGGGTCTTCGAGCGATCTCTTTACGGCCATTCACTCCGCCGCCGAGAAGCTCGAGAAGCAATGCGTGAAAGCACGCACCAAGTGGCGGGACGCCAAACGCATGCCCCGCAAAGGCGCCCCGGAAGCCGAAGTCGAACCCGCCGCGCCAGCCGAGCACGAATCCGAGCGCCGCGTTTACCGGGTGAACCACCACCAGAAGCGCAAGCCCATGACGGTCGACGAAGCTGTGCTTGAGATGGATTCCTCTCGCGACTATCTGGTCTACCGTGACGCGGAGACCGACAAGGTCAGTGTCCTGGTCCGGCGCCGCGATGGCCATTTCGACCTGGTAGAGTCGTAGCGGCAAACCGATGCCGCTTCGAAAGCGCGCCTCACTGAAAAACAAGAAAGTCGCGGGCCACCAACCGGAACTGGTCGTCATCACCGGTCTGAGCGGGTCGGGCAAAGGGTCCGTCCTGAAAGCACTCGAAGACCTTGGGTTCTACGCGGTGGACAATATGCCCGTCGAATTAATCCCCAAGTTCGCCGAGCTCGCCGCCGATAATCCCAGCATCAGCGCCGCCGCGCTGGTCGTGGACATCCGGGAAGGCGAGGGGCTCAAGGCGTTTCCAAAGGTGTTCGCCTCGCTCAAGAAGTTCGTCCAGGCGCGCCTGATCTTTCTGGAAGCGGATGATGCCGCGATCGTGCGCCGCTTCAGCGAAACCCGCCGCCCGCATCCGCTCGGCACCGGCCGCACCATCGGCAAAAGCATTCGCGCCGAACGTCTGCGGCTGGCCCCGATCCGGGCCATGGCCAGTCTCATCATCAATACATCGAAGTTCACCGTCCACGAGCTTCGCGAATTCATTGGCGAGCGGTTCCGCGGGCGCCGCGACGAATCCAATATCATGATCTACGTGAATAGTTTTGGATTCCGCAATGGCCTGCCGGCGGACAGCGACCTGGTATTTGACGTCAGGTTCCTGCCGAACCCGAATTACATACCGCGTTTCAAGCACCTCACCGGGCGCAATCCCGCGGTCGCGCGGTATATCCGGTCATTCCCTCAGACTCTGGAATTTATTAAACGCATTACCGAGTTACTGACTTATCTGATCCCTCATTACATCCGTGAAGGAAAGAGTTATCTAACGATATCGTTTGGCTGCACAGGTGGTCAGCACCGTTCCGTGATGCTTGCCGATCACATTCGTAAGAGTCTTGCCGAAGCTGGATTCCACGCCAAGGTGAATCATCGCGATATCCCGAAGGTTCACTGACCTGGGCGGTTCCACTTCTTGTGGTTCGTCCATTACAATCCTTTACGCAATCCTGTCCCCATTCCGACGCCTTTCACGCGTCTCTAGTGTTGTAGCTAGTAGCGTCGTCGGACCAGCGCCATGATCTATCGGAGGATTCTGCCAGGTTTATTGTTGTCGGTCGGGTGCGCGTGGGGCGCGTCGCAGGTGAACTTCGATCCTCAGCAAGAGCAGTGGACCCTGACCAACGGTCTCATCCGGGCTATCTTTCAACTTACTCCTGAAGGTTATTTCCTTACTCAGGAGATCGACAACCTGGAGTCCGGCGATCGGTGGGCGGCATCCACGTCCCGCCCGACTTCGCCGGTGCGCCTTCAGATCGATAGCGACCTGTTTGATGCCCAAACTCCATTTCAACTTGCCGCGCAATACAATCAGAGCCTCACCCCCGCCGGAGTGCGGCAGTTTATCGTGCTACAGGACCTTCGAAACCGCGCGCAGATTACCGTGATCTTCGACATCTACGACGATCATCCGGTGGTTCGCTACAGCCTGAATTACAGGAACCTGACGGCTTCGACCACGCACGTCACCTGGATCAACATGGTGCCTTGGAGCTTCGAAGACCTGGGCAAGCGCTACACGGCGTTTCGTGTGAACCAGTGGAGCGTTGCCTCCAGGCCGGAAGATTTCCAGCCGCTACAGACGCTGCTGGATACCGCCGGGACGGCTGTCGAGGTCTATTCCGGCGCCGACGGCCAGCAATGCAGTTGGCTGGCTCTTCGCGATTCGGACCAGCGCGGGCTGTTCGCCGGCTGGGAATTCGACGGCCGCACCAAGACGACGGTTCGCCAGTTCGCCAATCCAGGCTATATCCAGTTCAGTTCGACCGTGCTCGACCTGAATCATCCCGTCGATCCCAACACCGAGTTCCCGGTGCCCGGCACGTTCATCGGCGTGTTCCACGGCGATTGGGACGAGGCCGGCTACCGCACGCAGCGTTTCGTGGAATCGGTGCTGGCCAAGCCGGCGCCTGACCAGAAGACCTTTCCCTACGTCTCCTGGGATTCGTGGGCCTACCAGGACCAGATCAGCGAGACGGTGCTCAGGCAGAATGCCGATCGGGCCGCGGCCATCGGGGTGCAGTTGTTCATCGTCGACCTGGGCTGGGCGCGCGGCATCGGCGACTGGTATGCCGACCCCAACAAATTTCCCAACGGCCTCGGCGCGGTTGCCGACTACGCTCACTCGCTGGGCATGAAGTTCGGGCTTCACTTCGCGCTGGCCGAGGCCGACCCGAAGAGCCCGGTGATGCAAAGTAATCCCGATTGGGCCTCGACCGACCCGGAGAGTTACTTCGGAGCGGTGGGCCTCTGTCTCTCGAACCAGCCTGCGCAGGATTGGATCGTGCAAGAGGCCATCCGGATGATCGACGATTATCACGTGGATTGGATTCTTCAGGACGGCCAGAACATGGTCAAGCAGTGCACCAAGACCACGCACACCCACGATCCGGGGGACAGCAATTACGCCAATTCCGTGCAAGGAATCGATGCCGTGGTGGCCGCGATCCAGGCCGCGCGCCCGAACGTCAACTGGGAGAACTGCGAAAACGGCGGCCAGATGATGACGTTCAACATGGTGAAGAACTACGTCACGTCGATCACCAACGACGCGTCGGGCTCTCTGCCATCGCGGCTGGCGGTCTACGGCGCGACCTTTCCGTTCCCGCCGCGCTATGCCGAACGCTACATGCCCTCGAGCGACGGCCTCACGCCCTACACGACGCACAGCTACCGCTTCGGCGGCCCGTGGGTGCTGATGATGGGTCTTGCCGAGCTCGCGCCCGACCAGCTCGGCTTCCTTGCCGATCAGATCGCCAATTACAAAAGCCAGCGGTCGGACATCTCCGCGGGGAAGGTCTACCACCTGGTGCAGCCCGGCGCCAATTCCACCGATGCCATCCAGAGCTACAACGCGGCCACGGACACGGCGATCGCGGTGATCACGCGCGCGGCATCGAGCGGTCCCGGCTATCTTTTCAAACCGCAGGGCCTGAATCCGGCGCATCGCTACACCGTCTGGAGCGAGATCAGCCCCGCGGTCTACTCGCAATCGGGCGCGCAGCTCATGACCAACGGCATCCGCGTGCCGCTGCCGGCGCCGTACAGCTCGGACGTGGTCCACATCGAGCCGCAGCAGTAGGCCTGGCCACCTCCTATTCACCGCGGAGGCGCGGAGGAGCAGAGAAAGACGCCGAGGAGACGTGCCTCAAAACGCCAGTCTTCCCGAGATCTGGATCAGCCTCGGAAAATTCTGCTGCCCTACCGGCAGCATGCCGAACCGGGCGTCGCTGTAGGTCGTGTCCGGGGGACCGTAGAGCGGATGGTTCAACAGGTTGAACGCCTCGCCGCGCAGGTTCAGGCGCCAGCGCTCGGTCAACTGGAAATTCTTCGAGCCGGCCAGGTTGACCGTGGTGTTATCCATCTGCCGCAGCCACGCGTAACGATCCGGCACGGCGCGCAGCGTGTAACTCGGACGTCCCTTGTAACCGCAGCTCTTGGAATTGTTGAACCAGTGGTCGTGCGTCTGGTCCGGCACCAGCAGATCCGCGCAGTACGTCACCGCATCGATGCCGTTTACCGGATTGCCCGACGTGAAACGGTAAATCCAGTTGATGGTCCAGCCGCCGACCACGTGGTCCAAGACCTTGTTGGTCGAGCTCAAAAAACGCCGGCCCTTGCCCACCGGCAGGTCCCACACGCCTGTAAAAGCGATGTTCTGCGGCTTGTCGTACGCGACCAGCTCGTGCACCAGGCCCTCGGCGATATTGAAGCTGTTCAGAAAATTCGCCCACTGGAAATTCTTGGAGAAGGTGTAGCTGAACGTGGTCAGCACACCGCCCACCGCGCTGCTGCCACCCGAAAAGCGCTTTTGCAGGCTGAGCTGCAGCGCGTCATAGCGGTAGCGCGCCCATGGATTGGTGCTCTCGGTGACGCCGGGGAACAACGGCACGTTGTAGAAAAGGTACCGCGCGGCGATGGTCGGGCTCGCACCGAGCGTTGTATTCGCCGGCACCATGCCGTAAAACGGATTCGCCACCGTCCGGTCCAGGAAGGACGGGGTGGCCGTGCCCTGGGCGAAAATGTTCATCGGCAGGTAGCCCATGTTATAGGATGCGGTATCGTGGTCGGTGATGCTGCCCACGTAAGACGCGTCGATCTTCACGTTCCACCAGAACATGCGCTGCAATCCGAACGAGTATTGAAAGGTCCGCGGGATCAGGCGCTGCTGCCCGTCGAAGCTGATGGCGTTGCCCACGTTGGTCAGCAGTCCGAGGGCGCTGCCGGTCGGCTGGATGATGCCGGCCGGGAACGGGTCGGCCAGCGAGTACGGGCCGGTGAGCCCGGCCGCGGGCGTGGTGTCGCCGTTCAGCGACCGCGTGTAGATGGTCTGGTAGTTGAACCCGTCGGTGTAGTTGCCCTGCGTGGCGGTGCGGTGATAAATGCCGAAGCCGGTCCGCAGCACGGTCTGCGGCGCGAACTGCCACGCGATTCCCAGGCGGGGCTGAATGTTCTGCCAGTCGGTGTAATAGGTGCGGCGATTGCCGCCGGGCTGCACGAACGTCTTGCCGCCAAGCAGCGCCGCCGGCACGGCCGGGTACGCGTATGTGGGCTTGGTGGCGTCATAAGCTGCCTTGTCCTTGGCCCAGGCCGCCAGCACCTGGTCGCTCAGCGGATTGGTCGAATTGAAGTCGAACCCGTTGTTCACGCGGTTCCAGCGCTCCACGAACGGCACCTGCACGTCGTAGCGGAGGCCGAGATTGAGCGTCAGGTTGCGGCTCGCTTTCCAGTCCACCTGGACGAATCCGCCGTAGTACGGCCAGGTGCGGTAGTAAGTATCGTTCCAGTCG
>DATJYW010000188.1:0-36852 GCA_035499435.1 Candidatus Acidiferrales bacterium
GTGATGCCGACCATGCCGGTGGTCATAGTCTCCTGCGCCGATAGTGGAACCGCAATCGCGACCGGGGGCAACGACTGCGCCATCAGGTTCGTGGCTAGGAAGGAGGCGGCCAATGCCGCGCAGTACAAGCACTGATTTCGCATGAAGATTCTCCTGGTTGGAGTACGGAGGGCGGACGCGAGAACCCGCGTACAGATTGATTGTACCTCGCGGCAGGGCGCGGAAACCGGACGATCAGCCGGCCTTCCGCAGATCACCCTTGCGGGCAAATCCGAGGATGCCGGCGAAGACGCCTGCCAGGATGATGCCCCACTCGATCGACACGCGGCGCAGGTCGATCTGCGCTCTCCAGGTACCGGGCGTCCTCAATGAAACCAAGACCTTCTTCATGTCCTCCTTGACGTCCGGATCGCCGGGTTTCTGAAAGGTCGAGTCCACCCAGTTGGGAACCGCGGGAGGCTGGAAGAGCCAGGAGTAACCCTCCGCGCCCCTGTCGATCCGGTGCCAGGCGTCTTCTCCCCCAGTGGGGAATTGCCAGGATTGCATCCATGGCGGATACGCGCCTGTGGCCAGGATCAGCACGAATCCCGCGATCAGAACCGCTTTCTGTTTTCCGTTCATGGTATCTCCTTGGTAAAGGGTGGGGTGGGGCGATCAACGCGCCCCGGGCAGGAGCGAGACGTTCTCCAGATTGAGCGGATGCACGGCGATCACGCCGTGGCGCGGGTTGTCGATATCGGCGACCAGGAAGAATGCGATCGAGACCAGCAGCGGCAGCACGAAGAACCGCTTGCGAGCCACCTCTGCGCGCCGCGCGGGAAAGCCGATCAGAAAATTGCAGCAGACGGCGAACGCCGCCATCAGCGCCCAGCCTCCCACCGGAATCCGGTTCCACCAAGCCGCTTGCGTCAGCCCTTCCATGTTCAAAATGTCGTTTACGCCCGAAATAGCCAGCGTTGCCGTGGGTGTCTGCCTGGTCTCCGCGGGCGCCCGAGCCGCATTCCACAACTCCGTTTGCGTTTGTAGGGTGGCCGCGGACATCTGTTGGAGCCCCCCACGCACTCCGGCGGCGTCGTCTGCCGGCAGCAACTCCGCCCCGAAGTATGCCAGGCGGATCGCGCTGGCCTCCGCGGCCGCGTAGTCCTTGCGCTGGTTGTAGCGGGTCACGGCCATGGAAAAACTGAAACCCACGATCAGGCCGAGCAAGGTCAGGCCGGCGGTGAGGACGATGGTCAGATCGTCGCGGTCGTCCTGCTGCATCTTACCCAGCCTTCGCCGGAGGCAGGTGCCTGCCTGCGCCGCGAGCCACAGGGCGGGGACACTCAGTGCGAAAAAGAAAAACTCATGCTTCGCGATCATTTAGGGCCGTAGAACTCCGGTACGAACGTCTGGTCGGTGATTGGCGGCCGAACGTAAGCTGCCCGTTCGCGCTTCGGCAGTTTGATGGACTCGGGCGTCAGGTCCCTGTAGGGGATCATGGACAGAAAATGCCGGATGCAGTTGAGCCTCGCGCACTCCTTGTCGTCGGCATTCACCACGTACCAGGGCGCCTGTTTGATGTCGGTGAAGCTGAACATCTGGTCCTTGGCGCGCGAGTATTCCACCCAGCGGCTGCGCGATTCGAGGTCCATCGGGCTGAGCTTCCACCGTTTGGTCGGATCTTTGAGACGCGACTGGAAGCGCTTTTCCTGCTCATCGTCGCTTACGGAGAACCAGTACTTGAGCAACAGGATTCCGGAGCGCACCAGCATCCGTTCGAACTCCGGACACGAGTGCATGAATTCCATGTACTCCTCTTCGGTGCAGAAGCCCATCACACGCTCTACGCCGGCGCGGTTGTACCAGCTTCGATCGAAGAGCACGATCTCACCGCCCGCTGGAAGATGCGGCACGTAGCGCTGGAAATACCACTGCGTCTTTTCTCGTTCCGTGGGAACGCCCAAGGCGACGACCCGGCAGACGCGCGGATTCATCGGCTCGGTGATGCGCTTGATTACGCCGCCCTTGCCTGCGGCGTCGCGGCCTTCAAAGATGGCCACGACCTTCAGCTTCTTGAATTTCACCCATTCCTGCAGCTTGACCAGCTCGATCTGAAGCCGTCGCAGTTCCTTCTCATAGACGCCGCCGGCGACACAAGTCGGCTTGATTTTTGCGCCAGCTCCGTCCCCGTTTCCCCGTTGTGCCGTAACGTTTCCGGTGCTTACAGGCTCTTCATCCACCTTCGCCTGCTTGTCGTTCTTGCTCACGGTGAGCCTCCTCAGTCACATTCGTACATTGCCTACGATACTCCACAGCGGGAGTGGTTCGAACCGTTCAGCAATACGATCCGCGACAATGATTCGGTTGTCCGGGCGGTGGATTCTCAAAATTTGGGGGCGGGGAGCGCGGCGCTCAGTGGGTGAACACAAACTGAATGGTCTTGTTCGACGCCACGCGGGCGCCGGCCTTGGTACGGCCGGGCTTGAACCGCCATTGCCGCGCGGACTTTTCGGACTGCTCGGCCAGGTAGCGATGCAGACTGTCGCCGGCCTGTTTATTAGCCGAGGCGTG
The DNA here is from genome assembly GCA_035499435.1 of Candidatus Acidiferrales bacterium. Taxonomy (GTDB): domain Bacteria; phylum Acidobacteriota; class Terriglobia; order Bryobacterales; family Bryobacteraceae; genus Solibacter. Next base: position 2,551 of record DATJYW010000188.1, read on the forward strand.
AACTACGCGGCCTTGCGAGTTGACCTCCACTTCGACCTGGATCACGATTGGTAAGTCAATGCGGGCGCGTATGCCTTCCGGAATCCTGGGCCTGACCTCGCGGACGACCGCCGGGGGCATCGCTATGTTCGACGGCGCGGGCGCGGGATGCGGCGGCACGCTGCGGTCCGCGACGCCGGCCGGCACAGGCTGGGACGGAGTGGGAGCGTTGGCAGCCGTCACGGTCCGCACCCGGACGGCCTCGCTGACGGTGCCATAGGGACCGTCGAGGGTCATCCGGAGCCGCACGTTGTCGTGAGCGGGCGTGTAGATATACTTGCCCGCGTGGATCTGTCCGACGTTCAGGTCGATATCCCGGGAGACACCGCCGTCGTTCACGTTCAGCCTGCCGCTTGCCGCGGCGCGCACCGGCGATGCGTTCGTGTCCCAGGTCAAGACGAGGCGCCCGCCGTCCGGGCCGGCGTCGAGGCCGATCGGTTCCCAACGAGGCGGGCGGTACAAAGACCTCCACGAGTAAAAACCGCCCCCCAGGATGCCCAAGAGCAGGCAGGCAATCACCGGGATCCACCATCGTGAGGGACGCCGGGCGGGCTCCAGTGCCGGATGGCCAGGCTCGGCGGAGACCTCGGTTCTGCGGAACGGTGGAGGCAGGACAGGAGCGGGCGCCGCCGCCACTTCCTCCTGCGGCTCTTCCGCCACTTCCTCCTGCGGCACTTCCGTCACTCCGTCCTGCGACGCTTCCGCCACTCCCATGCGCCGGGCATCGAACCCGAACGCTGGCTCGCCGCTCTTCGGCAGCAATTGCCCATTCCGAAAGAAGCGTACCGTGGCGACGCATTCTTCCGCCGACAGCGGTTGCAGCAGGAGGTAGACGAACTCCCCATGCGGGAAATGATCGCGCACGAAGGCCTCGTCGCCATCCGACACCATTGGGTCGCGGCTGGTGAAGCTACGAAACATGCCTGTCACGTTTCCGGCGTGCTCGGCGACGATGCGGCCGCGCTCGGCTTCGTCGGTCTCGCTCAGGGTGAACGAGGGTCCGTACCGGTGTTCAGAGGGCACCTCGACAAAGCCGTCGATGCGCACTATCTCGCCGGCCCCACTTCCGAGCAGCATTCCGCCGACTTCCATGCCGCGGCGCCGCAGGGCCACGAACCCTCGGATTGCCAGCGTTCGTAAACCATGCACCACAGAGTCGGTAAGCAACACCCGCCGGCCGATGCGGGACTCGCACTCGAGGAAGGCCATCGTGGGGGATCGTGCAGGGCATACGCCAAGGTGATGACGCCAACATCTCTGGCTGGCGGATGGATGTTATCCCTCAGGTTGGTTGGGGCGGCGAAGCGGCTAGATTTTGGCCGGAATTACATGGTAGGGAAGAACTCTATAGCCGAATTGTAAGGTTGCGAACGCGCGCCAGGGGTGGAATGCGATTTGTCTGACGGTGGGCGGACGACCAACTACGATCGTCCGCGCCAAGTGAATTACAGCTCGGGATGCAGCTTGAGGGTCTTGCCCGGCACTACGTAGATCTTCTCGGCGAACTGGGTGCGGCCGGCTTCGCGGATCTCGAGGTTGTACGTGCCCGAGCGCAGGTACATCGACTTATTCTGCTTGGTGGTTCCCGCGTACGACCCGTTGATGAAGACCTGGGCGTCTTTTACCTTGGTATCCAGCTTCACTTCGCCGGCGTTGGGCTGAGCGTAATAAGGCCCGTAATAGCCGGCGCCATAACCCCAATAGGGGCCCCAGAACGGCGCATACCAGCCGTAATAAGGACGGCCGACGACCACGAATCCTCGCACGGCGGCCGATGCACTCACCGGCGCCAGAGTCATCAGCGCTGCCGCCAGAATCAACATTGTCTTTTTCATATCGACCTCCCGCCCTGTTTAGAGCAAACCACGTGCCAAATTTCAAGTCACTTTGAATCTATGGCATGGCACGATCAAAGTGGCTGAATGCAGGAGAATTGGCCGTATTGCACCACCGCGTGCGATAGAATACCACCAGTGTTCCTAGCCAATCGCATCGCTATCATCACCGGAGCCGCAACCGGCATCGGAGAAGCTGTAGCCCGTTTGTTTTCGAATGAGGGAGCACACGCCTACTTGTTGGACCGCGACCCAGAGGGCTGCCGCGCGGTAGCGTCTTCGCTGCCCTCCGCGTTTGCGTTTTCCGGCGACGTGCGCCGGCCCGAGAATTTTGCTGCGGTGGTCTCCGCCGCCATCGAGAGGCACGGGCGCGTCGATGTTCTAATCAACAATGCGGGCATCTATCCGCGGCGGACCTTCCTGGAAATGACCGAGGCCGAGTGGGACGAGATGCAGGACGTCAATCTCAAGAGCATGTTCCATTCCATGAAGGCTGTGCTGCCGCACATGGTAGCCCGCAGGTCTGGCAAGATTGTGAACATCTCCTCGGTTACGTTCCACCTGGGAATGGCCGCACTGACGCATTACGTGGCGTCCAAGGGCGGCGTGATCGGGCTAACGCGGTCGCTCGCCCGCGAGATGGGACAGCACAACATCCACATCAACTGCATCACGCCAGGCGCGATCAAGACGGCGGCGGAAGCCAAAGTGGTAACCGAAGAGCAGGCGCGCGATTTCCTGGCCCACCAGTGCCTGCAGCGGCGTCTGATGCCGCTTGACATTGCCCGCGTCTGCCTGTTCCTCTGCTGCGAACTAAGCGACGGCATGACCGGCCAGACGCTCAATGTGGATGGCGGCTGGGTGATGCACTGATCGGGTTACTTGCGGCCAGTACCCGCGGGCGAAACTTCCACGTTCTGTAGCTGCAGGTCCTCCAAATCCCAGGTCCGGCCGTTGTACTGGACCACAGCGAAGTACAAGGTGCGCATGGCGGCGCCCGCCTCGGTACGGCTGTCGAAGTAACCGGAGACGCGCCAGCGCCTGCCGTCCCAGTGCTCCAGGCTGGTTTGCGAGAGACTGCTGAAGCCGGTGGGGTTTTTGACCATCGGACTCCCCGCCACCAGGGTCTGGGTTGCCGCGAGTACGTCAGGCGGAGTTACCGCCAAGGCGTCGACCTTGTTTTTGATCCGGCCGGAGTAGCGCAGGAACCCGAACAGGAGCAGCACCAGCAGAAGCACGGCGGCGCCGCCGATGAGGCGAACGGGGACGGCCAGGTTGCGCTGGCACATCGGGCAGCGGCGGGTGCCGTTGGGCAGCGCAATCTCGCAGGTCGGACAACTGATCACAACTTTCTCTATTCTGTCACGCGGCTCGAACGCGCGTCGCGGGACATAGCTCATGAGAGCCATATCGTAACTTCGCTTCCGGCGAGGCCGTCTCCCAATTCAAGGTGATCACAGGCGTGCGCTTCCTCGTCGCGGCGGCTTGGGCCATTTGCCTCGCCGGAGGACTGTGCGCCTGCGTTCAGGAGGCAACAGACGCGGCCAATCCCGAAATTCTGCCTGTGGCTCCGGCGCCCGTCGCTCTTCCGTTGAACGAGGACCGCATTCTCAAGGTTATCCCTGACTACCAGACTGTGCGCGACACGTCGCAGCCGGTGGCACGCATGACTTCCGCGCAGAAATGGAATCTGGCTCTGCGCGAGAGTATCGATCCGTTCAACATTGCAAACGCCGCCATGACGGCCGCGTTCTCGCAGCACGACAATCAGACGCCGAAATATGGAGAAGGCTGGGCCAACTATGGCAAGCGCTTCGGCGCGGCTATCGGGGATTTCGGCACGCAGAACCTGTTCAGCGCCGGAGTATTCGCCAACTTGCTGCATCAGGATCCGCGCTACTTCCGCAAGGGACCGTCCGCGGGCGTCCTTCCGCGCGTCTGGTATTCGGCGACACGGCTGCTTGTGTGCCGCAACGACGAGGGCCGGCCGGTGTTCAACAGCTCGAACCTGCTGGGCATGAGTACGGGAATCGCGGCCTCCAACCTGTACTATCCATCCGCCAGCCGCACTGGAACGGTGATGGCGGGCCGGGTGGAGACCAGCCTGTTTGGGGGACTGATGGGCAACCTGATGTCCGAGTTCTGGCCGGACCTGCAGCGCAAATTCCTGCACGGCAAACCGAAGAAGTAGGTCCGATTCCGTACACCTCGGAGGGGGCTTCCCCATTGACGCGTGAAGCCGTAAAGCGCATAATCGGGTCCGAATTGTGGCCAAGCCGCGGCCATGAAAACAGGAGGAAACCAGATGAGTCCGAAGTTAGCCTTGGACATTAAGCCGGCGGCGCTGCCGGCCTTGGCGTGGGTGACTGGAACAGTCCATGAAATCCTGGTACAGCCCGGCGAGCAGTTCTATGTATTCGCGATTCAACCGGCCGGCGGGCCGACGGTGATCGTGCGCATCGCCGACGCGCACACCGGCGCACCGATCAGCAACGTGACCAGCGACAACCTGGTGTATGACACGCTGAAGGAAGCGTACTTCCGGAAGCTCAGCGTCCAGGTGGGCTACCGTGATTTCGGCCCCGACCCGCAAGCCGGAATCAACAAGCTCTGCATCGACCGGGTGATCCTGACGCAGTAGGCAGCGTGCCCGCTGCGGCGCTTCGCCGCAGAAGAGCGGATGGCATAGCAGAAGAGCGGACGGTATAAACGACCGTCCGGCTCCACGAATCACTGCAAGACTCCGGCCTTCTTGAAGTCGCCGGCTTTGACGACGATCAACTGCGCCGGGTCGACGTACTTGCGGAACGCGGCGGAGACCTGCTCGGCGGTGAGCGCGCTGACCTTGGCCTCCAGCGACTCATCGAAGCGCAGCGTGCGGTCGAAACGCGCGCGAGCGGAGAGCAGTCCGGCCAGGGCGCCGTCCTGCGAGCGGTTGATCAGCCGTTCCTGAATCCATGCCTTCTTGGCGGCGGCCACTTCGTCGGCGGTGAAGCCTTCCTTCAGGGTTTTGGCCAGTTCGTCGCGCAGGCTCGCGTCCACTTTCGGGGTGTTCTGCGGGGCGCTGATCGCCACCATTACGTAGTTAGCGCCATCGTCCTTCGGCGGCGCGATGAATTGCGATTGCACCACGTAGCTGAGGCCTTCCTTGTCGCGAATCCGCCGCGAGAGGCGAGTGCCCAGGCTGCTGCCGCCGAACATGTAATCGGCCAGCTCCATCGCGGCATAATCCGCGTTTTCGTCGTTCATCTGGACCGGCTCGCCCGCGATATAGAAGGCGTTCTGCTTGTCCGGCGTTTCGATCTTTTTATCCTCCGGCTGCACCTTGTGGTACATGTTGGTCAACCGGGTGTAGCTGCCGGGACTCTTCCAGTTTCCGAACAGCTCGTTGGCCAGCTTGCCGATCTCGGCGGCGTTGAACTGGCCGGAGACGCTGATTTCGCCCACGCTGGCGCCGTAGAACTGCTGGTAGAACCTGCGCACGTCGTCGAGCGTGACCTTTTTCAGATCCTCGATCTGCTCGTCGGCGGTGGAAACGTAGCGCGCGTCTCCGCGCAGATAGGGGTTGACGCGGTGCTGGTATTCGGTGAAGGCCAGCGACTGCGGCTCGCTCCTGCCGGCTTCGGCGGCGGCAATGCGCTGCTGCCGCACGGTCTCGAATTCGTTGTCGGGGAAGGATGGCTCGCGCAGAATCTCGGCGGCCAGTTTCAGCGCGCCCGGCAGGTTCGCCTCCACTGTCTCGATGCTGGCGGTGGCGCTGGTGGCGCCGCCGGAGACGTTGATGTGGGCCTTCAGGTTGTCCATCTCGTCCTGGATCTGCTGGCGCGACTTGTTCTTCGTCCCGCGCATCAGCATGCCGCCGGTGATACCGGCGATTGCCGATTTCCCGAAGAGCGATTTCTCATCGCCGTACCGGATGGTGACCGAGGCCACCACTGTGCCGCCGCGAGTCTTCTTAGAGAGCAGGGACACCTTGATGCCGCCCGGCAGGGTGCTGCGTACGACGCGCGCTTCGATGTTGGCGGGGGTCGGGTTGAAGGCCTCGCCTTCGGAGATGGTTTCGCCGCCTTTGAAGTTCTTCAGCTCGGCCTCGACGTTCGGAGTCGGCGGAATTTCGGTGCGGTCGGGGTTCTTGGTGGGAACGAAGCTGGCCAGTGTGCGATTGGATTCCTTCAGGTAGTGCCTGGCAACGCGCAGCACGTCTTCCGGCGTGACCGCCTTGATGCGGTCGCGGGTAAGGAACATCAGGCGCCAGTCGCCCTGCGAGGAATACTCGCTCAAATCGAGCGCCACCGACTGCGAATCGGTCATTTCGAGCTCGATATTCTTCAGCAGCCGCGTTTTCTGGCGCTCGACTTCCTCCTTCGTGGGCGGCTCGTTGACCACACTCTCGACGGTCTTGATCAGGATCTGACGCGCCTCGTCCAGTGACTGGTCATCGCGGAGTTGAACCATGGCAAGAATAAACCCGGGGTCGTGCAGGTCTTCCACGCCCATCGAGACTCCAACGGCCTTTTTGTTATCGACCAGGGCCTTGTACAGGCGGCCCGACGGGTTGTCGCCCAGCACGCCCGCCAATACATTCAGCGGTGCATCGTCGGGGTGCGAGCCCGCCGATGCGTGGTATACCAGCGCCAGGCCCTGCGTATCGCCTACGCGGCGCAGCGTGACGGAGCGCTCGCCGTCCTGGGTAGGTTCCACTGTGTAGGGCTGGTCCAGCGTGCGCGTGGGTTTGGGAATCGGGCCGAACAGCCGGGCCACCTGCGCCAGGGTCTTGTCGGGTTCAAACTTGCCCGCGATGGTGAGCAGGGCGTTATCGGGCTGGTAGTATTTCTGGTAGAACGCCGCCAGCCGGTGGATGGGTACATTCTCGATATCCGAGCGGTTGCCGATGGGCAGCTTGCCGTAATTGTGCCACGTATAGGCATGCTCGAGGGCCCGTTGCATCATGATGCCTTCGGGGCTGTTTTCCCGCATTTCAAATTCGTTGCGCACCACCGTCATTTCGGTATCGAGAATCGGCTTTTCGATTTTGGCGTTCACCATGCGGTCGGCTTCGAGCTCCAGGCCGAACTTGAGGTTTTCGTCGGTGGCGGTCATGGTTTCGAAGTAATTGGTGCGGTCCCAGGAAGTAGAGCCGTTCATTTCGGCGCCGTGGTCCTTGAGCTCCTGCTTGATGTCTTTGCGGGTTTTGGTCTCCTTGAACATCAAGTGCTCCAGCAGGTGGGCCATGCCAGTCTCACCGTATCCCTCGAAGCGCGATCCGACCATGTAGGTCATGTTCACGGTGATCTTCGGCATGGAAGGATCGGGAAACAAGAGCAAGTGGAGCCCGTTGGCAAGCGTGTACTCCGTGATGCCTTCGACGCTGGTAACCTTGGTGACGCCCTGCGGCAGGGTCTGCGCCAGCGCGGCCGCGGCCAGCGCAAGAATGACCACAAGGGCACGGGAAATCTTGTTATGAAACATTTGGAAACACCTTTGAGAGAGGGTAATCCTCAGTATATCAGGGGCGTCATCCCCACCACCGATGATGCGCCGCTCTCGCGATGGCCGTCCAGGCGATCGCCCCCGCGTATCCTGCCAGCACATCGGTCGGATAATGCACTCCGAGATAGACGCGCGAGAGCCCGATTAGTAATACCAGCGCGATCGCGGCGGCCCAGGCTCCCAGCTTGCGGGCACGCGTCCATCCCGGGTCGATCAGGATCTCCGCGAGGCCCAGGTAGAAGCAGAACGAGAGGAAAGAATGGCCGCTCGGAAAGCTGTAGGTGTCCGGCAGCGGATACCCGAAGAACGGTTCCGGGCGCGGCCGGTGGAAGACCAGCTTCATCGATTCGTTCAGGGCCTCCGCACTCAGCACGACAATCGTGAGAAGCACCGCGTCGCGTCTCCGCTTTCGCTCTGCGAGGGCAGCCACAATCAGCGCTCCCATCGGCCAGAGAATCCAGCCGCCGCCCAATTGCGTGAGGCCTTCCATGACCACGGTGAGTGCCGGACGGGCCCGGGAGTGAATCGCGGTACGGATCGCGAGATCGAATCCATCGGCAGCGCCGCGCTGCACCGCCACGGCGATGGCCAGAAAGACCAGCACCGCGGCGACTGCGATCGTCGCGTTGCGCGCCGGATTGGAGAGGGGCCGTCTCAATTCACTACTTTACATTCCGGCGGCGGTTGCGTCATGAATAGAGACGTATGTACATCCTCATTGTTCACGCCCAGGTCAAGCCGGAGTTCGTCGACGCCTTCATCGCGGCGTCGCGCGTCAACGCGACGGAGAGCGCCAAAGAGCCGGGCATTGCCCGTTTCGATTTCCTCCAGCAGCAGGATGATCCCACCCGTTTCGTCATCTATGAGGTCTATCGCAATCCCGAGGCCGCGCCCAAGCACAAAGAAACGGCGCACTACCTCGCCTGGAACGAGAAGACCGCGGCGATGCTGGTGGCGCCGCGCACGCGCGCATGGTACACCAACGTGGAGCCGGGCGACGCGGGATACTAGCACTCGAAGTCCAATATCGCGTACGCTTTCAATGCTCACACTTTTTGGACAGGTGCTCCTCAAGCGGTGTACGCTTTTAATGAGTACATGAGGCAGGATTGAACGACAAGCCTCTGACGCTCGTCATGTCGCTTGCCACCTTCGCCGCCGGCCTGAGAGCGGCACGGCAGTTATGACCTGCGCGCCGGCTCTTGGCCGCGGAATCGCTCGAATTACGCGGGCCCGAGGACAAGCCGGGAGGTAGCTATAAGTCGTCCTTCCACTCGACGCCGCTGCCAATCACACCGTCGGTCTGCGCCATGCCGTTCTCGATGCGCAACGGCTCCTTGACAATCGGATTCCACCAGTCGGCGTACTCCAGCCAATGGGCGGTCGGCGTGACACACAGAAGCTGCGCACTCAGCTCGGGCCACAGGTGGCTGGAGAGCCGGATGCCGTGCGCGGCACCGAGCGCGGCTGCCTGCATCCAGCCGGTAACGCCGCCGATCTTCATCACATCGGGCATCATGTAATCGCAGGCCCCCGCCTCGATAGCGTGGCGCATGTCGAGCATGCCCCACCAGTTTTCGCCGCACTGGATCGGGGTGCGGATCTCGCGCGCGATCCTCGCGTGGCCCTGGTAGTCGTGCGCCAGCGTGGGCTCCTCGATCCAGGTCAGGCCGAAATCGTCCAGCGCGCGCAGGCGCTCGACCGCATCCGCCGGGGTGAGGCTCTGGTTGTAATCCACCATGATCGCCATCTCCGGGCCCGCCGCCGAGCGGATGGCGCGCAGCACCTCCAAATCCTCGGCCGCGGTCGGATAGCCGATTTTCGCCTTGACGCCGGTCAATCCCCGCCGCGCCCAATCCTCGGCGCAGGCGGCGCTGGCACGCGCGCCGTCGTAACCGATCGCGCCGTAGGCCCGTACCGGCTTCTCCACGCCGCCCAGCAGGCGCACCAGCGAGACCCGATGGGTCCGCGCCAGGGCGTCCCACAACGCCATGTCGATGCCCGCCAGCGCCATGCCGACCAGTCCCTGCGTGCCCAAGAGGCGGAACCGGCGCGCGAGCTTCTGCGCGATTTCGACCGGCGCGAGAGGCTCGCCCTGAACCAGCGGTGAGGCGTTGCAGATGAGGTCGGACACCGGTTTGAGCGCGGCGGCCATGTAGGTGAAGGTGATGCTGTGCCCGGTGACTCCGTCATCGGTGAGCACGTCCGTCAGCACGAGCGGCGATTCCGTCACCGCGCCGCTGGCGGTCTGGTGCGGATGCGCCATGGGCACCTGGACTGCACGCACGCTGATCGACCGGACTACGGCCATCGGACCACCTTGCCGCCCTTCATGACGAACATCACATGGCGAACGGCGGTGATATCGGTGAGCGGATCGCCCTGAACGGCGACCAGGTCGGCCTGCATACCCTCGGCGATGGACCCAATCTGGTCCGCCATTCCCAGCGACTCGGCGGCCACCGAGGTGCCGCTCATCAGGACGTCCATCGGCTTATCGCCGCCGTCCTTCACGCGGTAGATGAACTCTTCGGCGTTGCGGCCGTGCGAGCCGGCCACCGCATCGGTGCCGAGCACGATTTTCACGTGGTGCGCGCGCGCCCGCTTTAGCACCTCGGCCACCAGAGGAAGAGCCTTTTCCATATAGGCAAAGCCCTCCTCGTTGTAATTGCCGATGCCGAGGAACTTGGGCTTGTTGTCGAGGTAATTGTGCAGCACCAGAAAATTCGGATCGAAGTAGACGCCGCGCTGGGCCATCAGATCGAGCACGGAATCGTCGAGAAACGTGCCGTGCTCGATCGAGGTGCAGCCCGCCAGGACCGCCGCGCGCGCGCCGTCGGCCGAGTGCGCGTGCACCAGCGAGCGAAGTCCCTGCGCCTTGGCCTCGCCGCACGTGGCGTTGATCTGGTCCACCGTCATGGTCATCTTGCCGCCATCGCGGATGCTGGCGGTGGCGAACAGCTTCACCAGGTCGGCGCCGTCGGCCTTCATCTTCTGCACGTAGGCGCGGATCTTGTCGGGGTCGCCGGTGTTCTCGTTGATCTGGCGCAGCGATGTGATCAGCCGTGGACCGGTGAGAGCGCCGCGCGCGATCTGGTCGCGAAGGTCGCCATCGAGCTCGGCGCCCACGCTCTGCACGGTGGTGAACCCGCCCATCAGCGTTGTGTGGAGATTAGCAGCGGCGTAGAGCGCGGCCTGCTGCGGAGTGGTCTTGCCGCCGCGCCCCGGCCCCTGTTCCAGGCGGCCCTCCTTATTGAAGTACCAGGTGGGATGCACGTGAGTGTCGATCCACCCCGGCATGACGGTCAGGCCCGTGAGGTCGATCTCCGGCCTTTGCTTGGCGTCGGCAATGCGCGCAATCCGGCCGTTCTCGATGACCAGCTCTTTGTTTTTGAGGACGTGACCTTTGCCGTCGATCAGGGTCGAAGTGCGGATGACGAACGGCTGTGCCGCTGCTGCGGCGGCGAGCAGGAACGGAGCCAGCTTGGCCAACATGCGATACAGCTTATCGCAGTCGGATATGATGCGGTAATGTTGCGCTCATTTCTACTCTTTGCAGTGGTGGGCCTGCCGGCGCTCGCGCAAGACGCGCCGCTGCGCCTGGCTATCGCCGGACTCGAGCACGGCCACGTCTCCGGTTTCCTGCGCAATGCCAAGGCGCGCGCAGACGTACAGATCGTGGGCGTGTTCGACCCCGACCCTGCGTTGCGAGCCAGCTACGCCAAGACTTACGGACTGGCGCCGAACATTTTGTTTGATCAGCTCGACGCGATGCTCGAGCGCGCCCGGCCCGAAGCCGTGGCCACGTTCACCAGCACCTACGGTCACGCCGCCGTGGTCGAGGCGTGCGCGCGGCGGCACACTCCCGTGATGATGGAGAAGCCGCTGGCTACCACAGTGGCGCAGGCGCGCGCGATCGAGAAAGCCGCGCAGACCGGCGGCATCCCGGTGATGGTGAACTACGAGACCACCTGGTATCCCAGCCACGGCGAGATCTGGAAACTGTTCAAGGAGCAGAAAACGCCGGGCGAAATTCGCAAGATGGTGGCCATGGACGGCCACGAAGGCCCCAAAGAGATTCACGTGCAGCCCGAGTTTCTCGCCTGGCTCACCGATCCCGTCAAGAACGGCGCGGGCGCGCTCTTCGACTTCGGTTGCTACGGCGCAAACCTCATGACCTGGATGCTCGACAACCGGCGCCCGCAGTCGGTGGTGGCCCTGGCTCATACCAACAAGCCTGCGATTTACGCGCGAGTGGATGACGAAGCCACCATCCTGGTGCAGTGGCCCAACGCCCAGGGAATCATTCAAGCCTCGTGGAACTGGCCCTTCAGCCGCAAAGATTTCGAGGTCTACGGCGAGAAGGGCTACGCGATCGCCATCGGCGGCAACGGCTTGCGCGTCCGCCTGCCCGAACAGCGCGCCGAGGAGGCGCGTACTCCCGCGCCCCTGCCCGCCGCCGAGCGCGATTCGATTACCTACCTCACCGGCGTGGCGCGGGGCAAGTTCCGTCCGTCGGGATTGAATTCGCTGGAGAACAACGTAATCGTGGTCGAGATTCTCGAGGCCGCGCGCGAAAGCGTACGCACGGGCAAAAAGGTGATGCTGGAGTAATCTCTACAGGTACCGCCCCAGCCAGGCGATCCAGCGGCGGTCGATGTCGCGAGAGTGAACCGGATCGTTGGGGCTGTGGCCCGTGACCGGGTACGCGATGAACTGCGTGGGCACGCCGTTATCCACCAGCGCGTGATAGAGCTGGTAGGACTGCGTGATCGGCACGCGGAAATCGCCCGTGTCGGAGAGAATCAGCGTCGGCGCCTTGATCTTCGAAACATAATAGATGGGCGACTGCTCCAGGAACTGCTGCATGCGCTTGGGGTCGGTGTAGGGCGAGCCGCCGAACGCCGCGCCCCGGCGAACGTTGGAATCGCCGTAGTTGTACTGATCGAGCCAGTCAGTGACCGCCGCGCCCGCGACCGCAGCCTTCCACTTGTCGGGATAGGTTCCGAGCAGCCAGGTGGTCATATAGCCGCCGTACGACCAGCCAGAGACGGCCATCTTCGTGGAATCGACGAAGCCGCGCTTTTCCAGCATGGCCACGCCGGCCATCACGTCGCGGCCTGGCCCCGCGCCGGAATCGCCCCAGATGGCGGATTGAAAGGCGTTCCCCAGGTTGTCGCTGCCGCGATAGTTCGGCTCAAACACCACCCAATCCTGCGCGGCCAGCAACTGCGCCCGGCTGGAGAACGCTTCCTTCGAGGCCGCACGCGGGCCGCCATGGACGTACAACACCAGCGGATACTTCCTGCCGGGGCTGAAGTCCGGGGGATACGTGACGACGCCGTCCATATGGAGGCCCTCGTTATCCCACTGCACGGTCTCGGTGCGGCCCAGCTCGAGGGTAGTCGTATCGCGGTTGAAATCGGTCAGCCGCCGCAGGGGCGCCTCGGGCGACGCGAGATAGTAAAGCTCGGCCGGGCGTTCGGGGTCGCTGCCAGTGACCGCGATTTCGCCCTTGGGACCGACCGAAGCATCCAGCCAGAACGCCGCCGTGGCCACCACCTTACCCATGTTGATGCGCCGCGCGCTGCCTTCGAGGGGCTGAATCCACAGGCCGGTGGTCGTGCCGTCGTTGGCGCTAACCAGCATCGACCGGCCGTCCGGCATCCAGATACAGCGCTGCACGTTGCGGTCGAGCGCGCGGGTGATGCTCGCGGTATCGCCGCCGTTGGCGGGCCCGACGTAGATCTCGTTCACATTTCTGCTCTCGCCGTCGCGCGGATACCAGTGGGCAATGTGCGACCCCTCGGGCGAAATCAGTGGTTGCGATTCGTTGCGCGTCCGGCCGGTCAGCGGGCGCAGGCTGCCGGTATCGACATCGAGCAGTTGCACCGCGCTCTTATCGCCGTCGCCGGTGTAAGCGCTGATGACTTTCACGATGGCGAGACGTTTGCCGTCCGGCGACCACGTCAGCGGCGAAGACGGCGCGCCCGGCGGCAGGGTCGCGGGCAGCGTCCAGGAACCGGAGGTCAGCCGTTTCGGCGCGGCCTTTCCGTCCACCGCGATCAGCCAGACGTGCCCCGGCTTGGGCGCTTCCTGAATAAGGAAGTGATTGTTCTGAATCTCGAAGGCGCGGTTATGGCGTTCTTCGCCGGTGACCTTGGGAGGCTCGTCCGAAGCCACGTAGGCGATCTCGTTGGAGGCGCCGGGCCGCCACGCGTATTGCTGCACGCCGGTGGGCGATTTCGTCACCTGCCAGGCTTCACCTCCGTTCATCGGCAGCACGAAAATCTGCGGCTTACCGTCGACCGTCGCCAGAAACGCCAGCCTGGTGCCGTCGGGCGACCAGCGCTCCTGGCTCACTCCCCGCCGGTCGCGCGTGAGCACGCGCTGCCCGCGGGTGGCCACGTCGATCAGCACGAGTTCCGGATCGTACCGGTCTTCTTCGTAGTTGGTGCGTGAGACCACGAGAGCGATGGATTTGCCGTCGGGCGCGATCTGCGGGTCGGTGAGTCGGACGATCTTGCCGATATTCTCGATGCCGTAGCGCGCCGCGGACAGCGCGGTGGCCAATGCGAGGAGCAGAGTTGCAAGTTTGCCCATGCCGATGATTATAGTGTGCCCCCAGGGTGGTGCGGACGATCGGTTCTTGTCGTCCGCGCAATTCATGGTAGCGAGCCACTTCGGTATCATCTCTTTCATGTCTCGTCTGCTGTCACTCGCTCTCCTGACGCTCCCGGTCTTCGCCCAACCCATCGTCCTCCAAACCACCACCATCCTCGATGGCAAAGGCGGCGTTCTCCGCAACCAGCGCCTCATCATCGATGGCCCGAAGATCTCTTCCGTCACCTCAGGCCAGGGACCCGCGGGCTACGACCTCCGCGGTCTCACCGTCATGCCCGGCTGGATCGACACCCACGTCCACCTCAACTGGCACTTCAATGGCGAGCACAAGTACGTCGCGGGTCGGGACAAGCCGGAAGAGGCCGCGCTCTACACCGCCGAGAATGCCTGGCTCACGCTGCTGGGCGGGTTCACCACCGTGCAGAGCGTCGGAGCAGCGATCGATGGTCCGGTGCGCGACCGCATCAACACCGGCGCGCTACCCGGCCCGCGCATTCTCACTTCGCTGCGCCAGATCAACGAACGGAGCGGCACACCCGAAGAGATCCGCGAACTGGTCCGCCGCACCAAAGCCGAAGGCGCCGACCTGATCAAGATCTTCGCCACCACCGGCATGGGCGCCGGCGGCAACCAGAGCATGTCCGACGAGCAGATACAGGCTGCCTGCGGCGAGGCCAAATCGATTGGCCTGCGCGTATTGGTGCACGCTATCGGAGCCGCCGGCGCCAAGGCCGCGATCCTCGCCGGCTGCACCGCCATCGAACACGGCAGCTACGTGGACGACGCCGCGCTCGATCTGATGGTCGAGCACGGTACCTTTTTCGACCCCAATTTCCTGGTGATCCACAATTACCTGGATAACCGCCCGAGCTTCAGTTTCCCGGAGGCGAGTTTCCAATCGCTGGAAAACGCGCTGAAGCCGACTGCGGATGTGCTGCGCCGCGCCCGCGCGCGCCACGTCAAGATTGTTTTCGGCACCGACGCGGTGGCCGGCGCCCACGGCCGCAACGCGGAGGAGTTCATCTATCGCGTCCGCGACGCCGGCGAGAAGCCCATGGACGCGATTGTCAGCGCCACTTCATTGGCGGCGGAGTCGCTCGGGATGGGAGGCCGCATCGGCGCCGTGGCGGCCGGGTATGAGGCCGACCTGGTGGCCGTCGAGGGCAACCCGCTCGAGGACATCACGGCGATGCGGCACGTCGTGTTCGTCATGAAGGGCGGCAAGGTCTTTCGCAATACGGCTCATCCCGCAGTGAAGTAGAATGTCACGAGGAGATACACACGTGATTCGAGCGTCCCTCATCGCCCTTGCCGCCGCCTGCGCCATGTTTGCCCAGAGCAATCCCGTGATCGCCGAGCAGAAGGCCGCCTACAATCGCCTCAAGATCAACCTGGTCAAAGCCGCCGAAAAAATGCCGGAAGATGCGTACAGCTTCAAGCCCACTCCCGAGATGCAGAGCTTCGGCGAGCGCATCGCCCACATCGCCGGCCAGACCGGCGGATGCAGCGCCCTGACCGGCGAGCGCAAGCCCAACCCGGCCCAGGGCAAGACCTCCAAGGCCGACCTGGTCGCCGCGCTCAAAGCATCTTTCGACGCCTGCGACGCGGCATGGGACTCGCTGAATGACAAGACCGCCATGGAAATGGTGGCCGGCCGCGGTGGGCAGCAGGTGTCCAAGCTCTCCGTGCTCATCGGCAACAACATGCACATCCAGGAGATGTACGGCTACATTTCCCCCTACATGCGCCTGAAAGGTGTCGTTCCGCCCACTAGCGACCGGATGTAGCCGGCGCGGCGAAGATGGTTCCTGCCTCGGGCGGGATTTCGTGTTCCGGAATTCCCTCGGCGGCGGTGGTGAAGAACCAGCACGGCCCGCCGTCCAGCGTTCCGAGCTCCGGGCACGTGACTCGCGGCGCGCCGGGGAAGATCCACTCGGCCAGCACCGCGCCGTCCGAGAGGCGGATCTCCTGCGCCAGCCCGTCCCGGCTGGCGTCCGGGTTGACGAAGGCCACCACGATGCTCTCGCCATCCGGCGTGGGGCGCAGGCCGTCCGGGATTGCCGGCAGCGATTCCGGCGGCACAATCAGCCGCAGCGGGTGCAGGCTCCCGTCGTCGAAAGCGTACTCCGTGATGGTGCGGGGCTGGCTGTCGATATCGACCAGCACGCCATCGCGCAGGAACTTGCCGTTACTGCACACCTGGGCGCCGCGCAGCTCGCGCAGTTCGCCGGTGCCGAAGTCGAAACGATACAGCGCCGCGATCGGATCCTGGAATTGCAGATCCTTGGTCCCGAAGATTGCGCCCCCCGGGAGCACGATGCCGTCGTTGATGATCACCCGCGGATTGTCGGGTATTTCGGCCAGCGTGGCCGTGACTTTCTGTGTTTCGAGGTTGTAGAGCACCAGCCGGCGTTCGAGCCCGATCACCAGCTCTCCCGGCCGTCCGCTTTCGCCGATGAAGCCGGGGCGCCCCGGCAGCGGATGATGCCGGTTGACGCGCGTCACCGGGTCCAGAATGTTCAGACCGCCTTGCTTGCTATCCGGGCCATGCTGAATCGAGACCCACATCAGTTGCCCGCCCACCATCCGCGGCGACTCCGGGAGGTAGCGAAGCGCCGCCGTTTCGGGGCGGAAGAACGGGCGTGCCATAATTCGCGGAACCATGCACTTTATGATAGAACCGTCTTCATGCGCAAACTCATTCTCGCCGCCACATTGATCGCGCCGGCGATCTTTCTCGCACAAACGCCGCAGGGCAAGCGCGACCTCCTGCCCAATGAGCAGTGGATCTCGCTATTCAACGGCAAGGACCTGACCGGCTGGGTCAAGGTCGGCAACGAGCAGTGGACGGTCGAGGATGGCACCATCCACGGCCAGGGCGTGAGCAAAGAATATGGCTACCTCATGACCGAGAAAGACTACAAGGACTTCTGGCTCTCGCTGCGTTACAAGTGCGAAGGCCCGGGAAACAGCGGCATCTACTTCCACACGCGTTTCAAGCCCGGAACGGTCGACGTGTCGCAGGGCATGCAGTTCGAAATCGACCGAAATCTCAACCACCACACCGGCGGCCTCTACGGCGACGATCGCGGCTGGATCGCCTGGCCGTCGCCCGAGTACGAATACGTCATGCGCCCCACCGACTGGAACGATATGCTCATGAAGGTGGAAGGCAACCACATGGTGTGCATTCTGAACGGCGTGACGGTCATCGATTTCACCGATCCCAGGCCCAAGTCCTTCGACGGAGGCATCGCCCTACAGCTGCACTCCGGCGGCGAGGGCAACATGCGCTTCAAGGATCTCTACCTCAGGGACCTTTCCCGCAGGTAAACCACTACCTCATCACCATCACAGTCAGGCACGAAGGATGCGCCCCGTCGTGGAACACCGTCTGGCTGGCCTTCATCAGCCGGCGCGCGTCGGCGACCAGATTTCCCGTGTTCGGATTGCGGTCGAAGCGCGGGAAGTTGCTGCTCGACACTTCCAGCCGGATGCGATGGTCCTTCAGGAACACGTTGCTTATGACGCCGGCGTCGATCGAGACGGGGTAGACTTCGCCGGGGCGCGCCAGTTCCGGCTTCTCCAGCGAGCTCCGATAGCGCAGGCGCAGAATGCCGTCGGTAAGGTTGCGCGCCGTGCCATCCGGGAACACGTCGACCAGCTTGGCCGTGAAGTCGGTGTCGCGCGCGCTGGTCGATACCCACAGCGACACCCGCACCGGCCCGGCGATCTCCACCGGCTGTTTCAGCGGTTTCGTCGTGTAGACCAGAACGTCCTTTCGCTCCTCCACCGCGCGCTGATCGAACGGCCCCCAGGGAAACACTTTCGGGTTGCAGCACACCGCGCCGCCCATGGTGGGCACCGGATCGTTCGGGTCGAATTCGAAGGTATCGGTTGCCGCCTTGCTCCCTGCCTTTTCGGCCAGCGCGCCGTCGCCGGCGAGCGACCTCGCTCTGCCCGCGCTCTGCAGGTAGTAGCTCTTGGGCTGGGCGTCTTCCGGAGGCCACTCGCGGGCTTCCTGCCACCGGTCGGCGCCCATCACGAAGAATTTTACCGGCGGTTCAGAGAGCAGCGCCGAATCCTTGCCCTTCAGCCACTGGTCGAACCACTCCATCTGAAGGCTCCGCACCGCCACCTGGGACTCGCTGCCGTAATCGACACCCTGGAACGGAATCGACATGTTGTGCGGCCACGGTCCCACCATGATGCGGCTCAAGCCGGTCCGCTTGTGCAGCGCCGCATACGCTTCCAGGTCGCTTTCCACGAAGTTGTCGTACCAGCCTCCGACGCTGAACACCGGCACGCGCACGCGGTCGATGCGTTCGCGCGTGCTGACCGCCTTCCAGAACGCGTCGAACGTGGGATGGTCGATGATGTCGCGCCACAGCGGCGACGTCCAGCCGAGCGCCTGCACGTCCGAGGTCCGCACGGGCAGGTGCAGTACGAACCTGCTGAAGTCCGGATGATATCCGGGCGCACGCAGATTCTCCGACAGCCACTCCAGCCGGTAGCCCAGTTTCAACGCCCCGCCGGGCGAATAATACCGGTCGCGATACTCGTCCCATCCGCTCACCACCGGAAAGATCGCCTTGAGGTGCGGATTGCCGGAGAGCGCCGCCTTCCACTGCGCGATGCCGCCGTAGGAGCCGCCCATCATTCCGATCTTGCCGTCGGACCACGATTGGCGGGCGACCCAGTTCAGCGTCTCGTCGCCGTCCTCGAGTTCCTGGCTGAGCGGCTGGAACGCGCCTTCGCTCTCGTAGCGCCCGCGCACGTCCTGCACCACCACTGCGTAACCGTGCTCGACGAACGCCCGATAATTGGGCGTGATGTCGGCTCCCTTGTTGTACGGTGTGCGCACCAGGATGGCCGGATAGCGCCCGTGCTCCGAAGGCAGGTAGACGTTGGTCGAGAGCCTGACCCCGTCGCGCATCGCTACCGGAACGTGCAGATATTTGACGATCGGCTTCTGCTGGGCTGCGACACAGCCCGCGCAGGTCAGAACTAGGTACAGCTTTCGCACAGAAGGTCCCAATACTGCTTCGCCGCCTGATTCACCCTATGGTGCGCGTCGATGTGCCGGCCCGCCCGCTCCCCGATCGCACCGGCGACTCCAGCTACCGATGTTAACAAAACCATGTGGCAGCGCAGCGACTCACGCTCCGCCGCGCCGCTCGGAATGCGTACGCACGCGTCCTCAGGTACGCGCGCCCACTCTTCGCCTGCGGTCAACATCACGGGCTTGCCGATTCCCATCATGCGCACCGCGATTCCGGACGTTTCGCCCGCAGCCGGAAAGCGCAGGTTGACGCAGACGTCGAGGGCGCGTGCGGCCAGCCAGAATTCGCGGTCGGAGAGATACGGCAGCCGGACGATACCCGGGGCCCGCAGCATCGGCTCCAGAGCCCGCTCCAGGTCAGACGAGACAAAGTCCCCAGCGATGACCAGGGCCGTATGCGGAAAATCGTGGTGCAGGGTGTGGAACGCTTCGAGTACGGCCACCAGCCGTTTCGATTCTCGGAGGTATCCGAAGACTCCGAAAACGAAGGCCCCCGGTCCGAGCCCGATGCTCTGCCGATAGCGCAGCACCTCCGCTTCGCCCGGCAGCGGCGGAGGCGCAAACAGGTGGGGAATCTCCACAACGCGCGTTGCCGGCGCGTGCTCTTTGACCACCCTCGCCGCCGCCGGATTGTGGATCACCACCGCGCGCGAGCGCTCGGCGATGCGTCGCAGCATCGGGTACCGGAAGTACTGTTCGTCGGACCCGGAACTCGCGCGGCCCCGCCACAGTTCGCGTCCCAATCCGCGATTCCACTCGCCATAGTTGTAAACAAACTCTTCGACGTATTCGCATTCGCTCAGTTGTCCCAGGAGGAAGTGGTGCAGCACGGCATCGTGCAGCACCGCCACGCCGGGGCGCTCCAGTGCTCGCCGATAGATCTCCGCGTGGAGCGCATTGTTGCCCAGGTGGTAGAGGGCCGCATCGCAGCGCGGCGGCGCCACCTCCACCTGACCGTACTGCCGCAACTCGGCTAGAAGCGACGCCGCATAGTCGGCCACCCCGGTGCGCGCGGGCGGCAGCGGCGCGTAAAAACCCGCCGTCACGCCTTTCTCCGCTTGCCAAACAGCGCGGTCCCCACGCGCACGCAGGTAGAGCCTTCCTCGATGGCGGTCTCCAGGTCGTGCGACATGCCCATCGAAAGCTCGCGCAAACCCTGCTTGACGGCCAGTTCGCGCAGGCGACGGAAGATCGGCCGCGGCGCTTCGGCGTCGTCGCTCCACGGCGGCATGGTCATCAGGCCGCGCAGGCGGAGGTTCGGGCAGCCGCGAATCGCCTCGACCAGCGCCGGCACCCCTTCGGGCTCGACGCCGCTCTTCGCCTCTTCATCGCTTAGTTTCACCTCGATCATGACTTCCAGCTTCCGACCCGCCGCGTCCAGCCGGCGCGCCACCTTGGGTGAATCCACCGTCTGCACCACGTCGAAGAGCTCCGCGGCCCGCCCGCTCTTGTTGGACTGCAGGTGCCCGATGAGATGGAATCGCGCACCCTCGAGGCCGCGGACCGCCGGCGCCTTGCCTTCGAACTCCTGCACGTAGTTCTCTCCGAACTCGCGCAATCCGAGCGCGTGGGCTGCGCGGATGATCTCCGCCGGAAACACTTTTGTAACCGCCAGCAGCAGGATTCCGGCGGGATCGCGCCGCGACCGGTCGGCGGCGCGCGCGATGCGTTCCCTTACCATCAACAGGTTGCGCGCAATGTCTTCCACATTCATCATTTTGTATCCTTTTTAGGGTTTTCAAACCGCGCGGCCTGGTGTACTATTCCAATATTTCTCTCGGGAGGCGAGCGTGCGTTGACGGGTTAGTCCGGCGTTCAGGGTGTGGATCTGCCCTTTTTACCCATTCAGTTGAAGTTGCAATTCTGATATGTTTGTCCCAAAGAGAACGATCTCGGGTCTGTATAGAGGTTTAGCGAATATGCGTAAAGGTTTTGCTACATGTTTTTGTGCCCTCGTCTTCGCTGCGAATGTCTACGCGCAAGCGACGGCCGGGCTCGGCGCCATTTCCGGAACGGTCCGCGATGCCAGTGGATCCGCGGTCCCCGGAGCCAAGGTTGTTGTCTCCAATCAGTCGCTGGGTCTCACGCGCGAACTGGAGACCACCGAGGCCGGCATTTTCGCCGCGCCCTCCCTGGTTCCCTCCCAGGGCTACAAGGTTACGGTAAGCAAACAGGGCTTTAGCACGTATGAGGCCAACGATCTGGTGCTCCAGGTAGGCCAAGTCCTCAACCTAAACATTGCGCTCGCCGTCGGGGCGATGTCCCAAGCGGTGGAAGTGACTGCCGCGGCGCCGGCCGTGGACGATGTGAAGACGGAATTCTCGGCGGTCGTGGGCAACAGCATGATCCAGGACCTGCCCATCAACGGCCGCCGCGTGGACACTTTCGTGCAACTCACGCCGGCCGTGACCAAGGACGCCGATTTCGGCCTGGTCACCTTCCGCGGCCTCGCCGGCGGCAACAACTTCCTGGTGGACGGGAACGACACCACCAATCAGTACTACAACGAGAACGCCGGCCGTACCCGCCTCGGTTCCCAGCTTTCCCAAGACGCGGTGCAGGAATTCCAGGTGCTCTCTTCTTCGTACTCGGCCGAGTACGGCCGCGCCTCCGGCGGCGTCGTCAACACCATCACCAAGAGCGGAACCAACGATTTTCACGGTACCGGCTTCTGGTTCTTCCGCAACCGCACGCTGAACGCCAGGGACCGCTTCGCGGCCATCGATCCGCCCGAAGTCCGCCATATCTACGGCGGCACCGTCGGCGGCCCCATCAAGAAAGACAAACTTTTCTTCTTCTTCGACACCGAAGCTCAGTGGCGCCACTTCCCAATCGTCGGCAATTTGATCAACTCTTCGGTCAACGCCACTACCCAGACCTGGATCGGCTGCGGTGCTCCGGCTACTACGGCGCAGTGCAACGCCATCAACGCGTTGCTGCCGCGAATGTTCGGCCTGGTGGATCGCAACGGCAACCAGGTCCTCAGTTTCCTTAAGCTCGACTACCGCCCCAATGAGCACAATTCCTTTACCGGCAGCTTCAATTACCTGAAATGGCACTCCGTGAACGGAATCCAGACCGGCATCACCCTCACCAACGGCGCCGCCGTGGGCAATAACGGCGACGATACGGTGCGCGATCGCATCGGCAAGTTTTCGTGGACCTTCGTGCCCAACGGCACTGTGGTGAACGAGTTTCGCTTCGGCTGGTTCAAGGACCGCCAGGCAGATGACTTCAACCCCACCCTCCAGGCCGGCTATCCCATCGGCAACGTCGGCCTTTCAGTCGCGGGTGTCAGCACCTTGGGCGGCTACAGCATTCTGCCGCGCATCCTCCCCAGCGAAAACCGCTATCAGTTCGTGGATGGTCTCTCGTGGGTCAAGGGCAAGCACACGATGAAGTTCGGTTTTGACATCGCGCGCACCGAAGACTACTCCAACAGCCTGAGCAATCGCTTCGGCACCTTCACTTACTCGAACGTGACCACCTTTGCCCAGGACTACACCAGCCCGACACCCGGTCCCAGCCACTGGTCGTCCTACTCCCAGGCATTCGGCAATCCCATCATCGACACGTACATCACCGATCTCGGGTTCTACGGCCAGGACACCTGGAAAATCACCCCCAAGCTGACTGCTAATCTGGGCCTGCGTTATGAGTACTCCGTCCTTCCGCAGCCCCCGATCACCAATCCGAATTATCCACAGACCGGCCACATTCCCTCCGCGGACAGGAACTTCGCACCCCGCGTGGGCCTGGCCTACTCGCTGGGTGATCGGACCGTACTGCGCGCCGGTTACGGGTTGTACTATGCGCGTTACATCTCCGCGATGGTCGCCAACTTTTTCTCACTGAACGACCTCTACACGCAAAGCCTGAGCATCACCAGCCCGACGTCGGCCGGCGCGCCGGTCTTCCCGGTGCCGCTGTCCAGCCCGGCGGGCGCCCTGGCTGCCAACCGCGCCATCACCTTTGCCGCCCCGGACATGCGCAACCCCTACACGCAGCAGTTGAACGTGGGCATCGAACACGCGCTTTCCAAGAACACCACCCTGACAGTTTCGTACCTCCAGAACCGCGGGAAGCGGCTGTTCACCGTTCGCGACATCAATATCGGACCGCTCAGCTCCCAGGTCTATAACTTCACCATCCTCGACTCCAACTACAATCCGACCGGGCAGATCTACAGCACGCAGCTCTACCTGCTCAGCAACCGCCTCGATTCCCGCTATGGCCACATCAACCAGGTGGAGAACGGCGGCAAGCAGTGGTACGACGCCATGGCGGTCCAGTTGAACCGCCGTTTCAACGGCTGGATGCAGGGAACCATCGCCTACACCTGGGCGCACGAGCTGGATGAAAACCAGGAGTCTGGCAGCAACGCGATCTTCTTCAGCAGCGGCCCCATGGGCCTCTACAACGGCAATTACAGCCTGGACAAGGGCAATGGCAACCTCGACCAACGCCAACGTTTCGTGGGTACGTTCATCGTGCGGCCGAAATTCACGAAGAGCAACAGCGCCTTCGCCCGGTATGTAATCAACGGCTGGGAGTGGAATGGCCTGCTCACGCTAGCCAGCGGCCGGCCCTCTTTCGAGTCTGTCAGCTTCTCTTCCACCGCCAACCTGCCGCAGGCCTTTACGGGCACTCTCAACGGGCTGGGCGGCGACAACCGCGTGCCCTGGCTGCCCAACAACCCGCTGATGATCGATCCCATCACCCGCTTCGACACGCGCCTCGCCAAGAACTTTCCGATCGGCGAGAGGATGAGGTTGAGTCTGCTGTTCGAGGTCTTCAACCTGACCAACACGGTCAGCAATACCGGCGTGGTGTCCCAGGGCTTCACGGCGGCGAATAAGGGTACGCTGGCCGCGCCGATCTTCGTGATTGCTCCGTGCGCCTCCGCGACCGCGACGGTTTGTGCGCCGACCACACCCGGACTCGGCAACGCTTCCGGCGGTTTCCCTGACGGAACCAACGCCCGGCGCGCCCAGGTCGGGGCCCGCTTCACGTTCTGAACCACGTGGGGCGGTCCTTTCGGCCCGCCCCTGTCAGGCCCGCGTATCGTAACCCGCACTCCGCCCGCAGTATCTCTATACTAACTTCCGTTTACAGTTTTGAGTCAATGATATCTGTTACTCTGATACAGCAAAGTGGGAGATTGCATGTCTCGAAAACTGTTCGCGTTCGTTTTGTTTCTGCTCGTGGCCGGCGCTGCCTGGGCGCAGTCGGTGGCCGGCATGGCGGGAATTTCCGGGGTCGTCCGGGACCCCTCCGGCGCCGTTGTTCCCGGCGCGAGGGTCATCGTTTCCACGGAAGGCCAGGGAGTGATCCGCACCCTGACCACCAACGAGGCCGGCGTGTTTGCCGCGCCCGCACTCACTCCTGCAGCAGGTTACAGGATCGCTGTAACCGCGCAGGGATTCATGGGCTACGAAGCCCGCAATATCGATCTTCAGGTCGGCCAGAACCTGGCCCTCGAAATCACCGTCAAGCTCGCGGCCGCGTCCGCCGCAGTGGAAGTGATCGCCGCCGCGCCGCTCATCGAGGAAGCCAAAACCGACGTCTCCGGCGTGGTCGATTCCAAGTCCATCACCGACCTGCCCATCAACGGCCGCCGCGTCGATTCCTTCGTACTGCTGCAACCCGGCGTGACTAACGACGGCACCTACGGCCTGCTGACCTTCCGCGGCGTGGCCGCGGGCAATGCGTTCCTGGTGGACGGCAACGACAGCACGCAGCAATATTACAACGAGAACGCGGGCCGCACCCGCATCGCGTCGCAAATCTCGCAGGACTCGGTGCAGGAGTTCCAGGTAGTCGCCGCCAACTTCTCCGCCGAATACGGACGCGCCATGGGAGGCGTGATCAACACCATCACCAAGAGCGGCACCAACAATTTTCACGGCGGCGCGTTCTGGTTCTTCCGCAATCGCACCCTGAATGCGCGCGACCCGTTCGCAAACTACAATCCTCCCGAGTGGCGCCACCAGGCCGGCGGCACGCTGGGTGGCGCCATCAAGAAGGACAAGCTGTTCTTCTTCCTGGCCACAGAAATTACGCGGCGCAATTTCCCGCTGGTGGGAAGCCTGATCCGCGCCGGCGTCATCGACAGCAACAACCAGGTCTGGATCGGCTGCGGCGCCCCGGCCACTCCCGCGCAGTGCGCGGCCATCAACAGCCTGCTGCCCCGCTTCTTCGGCACGATTCCGCGCACGTTGGCGCAGGACATCGGCTTCGGCAAACTCGACTATCGCTTGAATGAGCGCAACACGTTCACCGCCGGCCTCAACTACCAGCACATGGTGTCGCCGAACGGCATCCAGACCGGGGCGACGGTCACCACCGGCGGCCAGATCACCAGCAACGGCGACGATTCGGTCCGCGTGCGCAACGGCAAGTTCGGCTGGATCGCGGTGCCGACCAACAGCTTCGTCAACGAATTCCGTTTTGGCTGGGCTACCGACCGCCAGGCCGACACTTTCGACGACGCGCTTCTGGGTCCGAACCTCGGATATCTGGCGGTGACGGTGAACGGCCAGGCCATCGGCTCCACTAATTACCTGCCGCGGGTGGAGCCGGACGAGCAGCGCTTCCAGTTCGCCGACAACGCCACCTGGACCAAGAGCAAGCACATCTTCAAGTTCGGTTTCGATACCGCCTCGGCCCACGACATCGATTACTACATCTCCAATGCCAACGGCAGCTACACCTACCAGACGGTGACCAACTTTGCGCTGGACTACAGCAACGCCGGCCTGGCCGGGAGCAATGTCGGCAAGCACTGGCAGAGTTATGCCCAAACGTTCGGAAGTCCTTCGGCGGAATTCACCATCCGCGACTACGCGCTGTACGCGCAGGACCAGTGGCGCGTCACCGAGCGGCTGAATCTGAATATCGGCGCCCGCTGGGAGTACAACCACCTGCCGCAGCCCACGCTGATCAATAAGGACTATCCGCAAACCGGCGTGATTCACAGCACCACCAACAACGTCGCCCCGCGCGCCGGCGTCACCTACCGCTTGAACGACAAGACCGTGATTCAGGCCGGCTACGGAATTTCGTACGCGCGCTTCGCCGGCGGCACACTGTCGAATTTGTTTAAGAACAACGCCGTCTATCAGACCGCGATGAGCCTGAGTTCCTCGCAGCCGGCGCAACTGTCGGCGGGCCCCATGTACCCGAATATCCTGGGCTCCGCCCCCGCCGGCGGCAGTGTCTCTTCCACCTATCTGCAATTCGCCGCGCCGAACCTCAAGACCCCGTACGCCGAGCAGGGCAACATCGGCGTGCAGCGGCAGATCGGCAGCGACATCTCGCTGAACGTGTCCTACATCTGGAGCCGTGGCGTGCAACTCGGCGCCACGCGCGACCTGAACTTCTACAACGTGGGACCGAACGTGACTTACACCATCGTGGATGCCAACAACAATCCTACCGGCACCTGGAGCACGCCGGTCTACATCGGCAGCCGTCCCGATCCGCGTTACAACGGCATCTACCAGTTGGAGAACGGCGTCAACAGCTACTACAACGCGCTAGCGGTGCAGGCGCGCCGCCGATTCACCCACGGTTTCACCGGCCAGCTTTCCTACACCTGGTCCCACGAAATCGACGACGGGCAGAGCTACGGCGGCAGCACCAACAACCTGTTCTTCACCAGCAACACCTACTGGCTGTACAACGGCAACTACAAAGCCGACAAGAGCAGCGGCGCGCTCGACCAGCGCCACCGTTTCGTGCTCTCGTGGGTGTGGGAGCCGAAGTTCACCACCCGCAGTGGCGGGTTTTATAAGTACGTGGTGAACAACTGGCAACTGACCAGCCTCACCACGCTGGCGTCCGGCCGGCCGTATTCGGTAACCGTGAACGTGACCGATACGCCGGTTACGGGTATGGCAAACCGCGGGTCTTTGAACGGTTCCGGCCTCAGCTACCGTGTCCCGTTCTGGCCCTATTACAGCCAGTACTACCCAGCCCGGTACAATTCCGACGCCAGCCTCGCCAAGATCATCCCGCTTAACGAAAAAGGCATGAAGCTGCAGCTCAAGTTCGAGATCTTCAACCTGGCCAACTCCTGGTCGGCCACCTCTAACTCGAGCTCGCAAGCCTTTCAGGAGAAAGGCATGATCATCAGCCCGACGCCGCTGTACGGCCAGCCCTCGGCCGATGCCGGATTCCCGGACGGCACGCAGGCCCGCCGCATGCAAGTCAGTCTCCGCTTCCTGTTTTAGTGTTATGCGGGGCGGACGATCGCCTTTTGATCGACCGCCCTCTCCTCGCGTGCCACCCCGCTCGATTTAACTAATTTGTGCCATTTCAGAGCTTCTACCCCCGCGCGATTCCTGTTATCCTGAGCTTCACATCGGGTGTAAAGGGGTCAGAAAAATACCATGCGAAAAGTTGTCACTCTCTGTGTTTGTGTCCTGCTCTGCACGACTGCCATGTTCGCGCAGGCGGCGGCCGGCTTGAGCGCCATATCGGGCACGGTCCGCGATGCTTCGGGGGCCAGTGTTCCCGGCGCGACTGTGGTGGTCTTCAACGAAGCCAAGGGAATCCGCCGAACTGTCACCACAACCGAGGCTGGCGTGTTCGCCGTGCCGGCATTAGTGCCGTCGTCGGGGTACAGCATCAAAGTTACGAAGCAAGGCTTCAGCGACTACGAGGTGAAGGATTTCGAAGTGACCGTCGGCCAGACCGTGGATTTCAAAGTCGCGCTTCAAGTGGGCGCCGCGACTACCCGGGTCGACGTGACCGCCGAGGCTCCCATGGTGGAAGACACCAAGACCGGGGTCGCCTCGCTGGTGGGCAAGGACCAGATCGATAGCCTGCCGATCAATGGCCGCCGCGTAGACAGCTACGTATTGATGACGCCGGCAGTGACCAACGACGGCGAGTTCGGGCTGCTCAGCTTCCGCGGCATCGCCATGGGCAACGCCTTCCTCACAGACGGCAACGACACCACCGAGAGCTTCTACAACGAGAACGCCGGCCGCACCCGCATCGGCTCGCAGATTTCGCAGGACGCGGTGCAGGAGTTCCAGGTGCTTTCCAACGGCTTCTCGGCCGAGTTCGGGCGCGCCATGGGCGGCGTGGTCAA
Organism: Candidatus Acidiferrales bacterium; assembly: GCA_035499435.1. Lineage (GTDB taxonomy): Bacteria > Acidobacteriota > Terriglobia > Bryobacterales > Bryobacteraceae > Solibacter. The sequence continues at coordinate 30,701 of DATJYW010000188.1, forward strand.
CACCGTGACGCGCAGCGGCGGAAACGATATTCACGGCACCGCGTACTGGTTCTTCCGTAACCGCACCCTGGAAGCCGCCGACCGCTATTCAAACGGCGTGAAGACGCCGGAGTGGCGCCACACCGCCGGCTTCAGCCTGGGCGGTCCGATTAAGAAGGACAAGCTCTTCTACTTCATCAATTTCGACTACACCGACCGCAGCTTCCCTGCGCTCAACCGCATCGTCAACAACTCCCTCACCGACTCGATTGGCAATACCGTTCCAGCCTCCAACTGCACGGTGGGCGGCACTAGCGGCGCTACGCAGGCCCAGTGCACCGCGGCCATCAATTTCATCCAACGCCAGATGAACGTGGTTGTTCCTCGCAGCTATAACCAGGACATCGGTTTTGCCAAGATCGACTGGCGCCCGACGGAGCGCAATTCATTCAGCTTCGACATGAACATTCTGCACTGGGTCTCGCCCCACGGCATCCAGACCCAGGCCGTGCTGACCAACGGCAACGCCATCGCCAACAATGGCAATTCGACCGTGGAAGACCGGTACGGCAAGGCCGCATGGACCGCGGTGGTCACGCCGAATTCGGTGAACGAGCTGCGTTTCGGCTGGTTCAAGGACCGCCTCTCGGATCCTGCCGCCAGCGACCTGTGGCCGGCGGAGACCGGCGGGCTGTACATCACCGTAGCCGGCACGACGGTGGGCGCGGCGCAGGCGTATCCTCGGACCTACCCGAGCGAGAACCGCTACCAGATCGTCGACAACTACACGCTCACCAAGGGCGCCCACACCATCAAGGCCGGCGTGGATTTCCAGACCACGCAGGACTGGATGAACCAGCTCTTCAACGGATTGGGGAGCTACAGCTACAGCAATCTGACCACCTTCGCCAGAGACTTCACCGGCAACACCACGGGCCTCAAGAATTACACGTCGTTCGGCCAGACCTTTGGCAATCCGATTCAGAACATCCGCACCACGGACGTGAACTTCTACGCGCAGGACACATGGAAGCTCAGCCGCAAGCTGACCTTCAACTACGGCCTTCGCTACGAAAAGACCTGGGTGCCGCAGCCCACGATCGTCAACACGGATTGGCCGCAGACCGGCAACATCCCCTCGCCGAACAAGAATTTCGCGCCGCGCGTCAGCCTGTCCTACTCGGTGGACGACCGCACCGTGATCCGCGCCGGCTACGGCATCTTCTACGCCCGCCTGCATGGCAACATGCTGGATACGCTTTTCCTCGGCAACGGCAAGTACCAGACCAGCATCAGCCTGAACCCATCGCAGGCCGGTTCGCCGGTGTTCCCGAACGTAGTGCCGAGCGCCGCCGGTTTGCCGACTGGAGCGATTTCGTTGAACTTCGCGGACCAGAACAGCTTCCGTTCGCCCTACACGCAGCAAGGAACCTTGGCCGTCGAGCACCAGTTCGCGCGCGACATCGCCGTGACCGCGAGCTACATCTGGACCCGCGCCATCGGCCTGTTCACGCAACGCGACCTGAACCTGGGCAATCCGGTCGGCCCGTATACCTACACGATTCAGGACGCCGCGGGCAATAACGTCTCCACGTACGCCACTCCGGTGTTCATCATCGGCAACCGTGTAGACCCGCGCTATGCCAAGATTCTCCAGGTGGAGAACGGCGGCCAGTCCTGGTACAACGCCCTGGCGCTGCAGTTCGAAAAGCGTTTCTCCCACGGCTTTACGGCGCAGGCGAACTATACCTGGTCGCACGCCATCGACGATGCCAACCAGCAGGGAGCGAGCTGGAACGTCGCCAGCTCGTTCAACAATGCCACCTTCAACGGCAACTATCCGCTGGACAAGGGCTCTTCCACGCTGGATCAGCGGCACCGCTTTGTTGTGAACTGGATGTGGCGGCCCACGTTCACCAAGAGCACTTCGGCATTTGCGAGGTACTTCGTGAACGGTTGGGAGCTTTCCACCATCACCACCCTGGCCAGCGCGCATCCCGTGACCGCCACCATGAACTCCGCCAGCACTTCGGCCAACGGTGTGTTCCAGGGTGTGACGCTCGCCAACAGCACCATCAATGGCTCCGGCGGTTGGACCCGCGTTCCCTTCCTGCCCGTCGGGACGCTCAACGTGGACCAGATCTACAACGTGGACGCCCGCCTGACGCGCGTGCTGCCGTTCAGCGAACGGGTGAAGCTGAACCTGGCGTTCGAGGCGTTCAACGTGTTCAACACCATCCACAACACCGGTGTGCAGACCGCGGCCTACAGCGTCAATGCCGGTGGCATCCTCAAGCCTGTGCTGACCAACGGCGTTTCGCTTCTGGGCACGGGCAACGCCAGCCAGGGCTTCCCCGACGGCACCAACGCGCGCCGTATGCAGGTGGCCGTCCGCCTGGTATTCTAATTGCCGTGGGGGACCGCCTCGAGCCGGTCCCGCGGCCCATCAGGAGGGCACTGCCCGTCGCCCTGCTGGCGGCCGTGTACTGGCCGGGGGTGACGGGCTGGTTTTTCCAGGATGACTTCGGCTGGCTGAACCTGCGGCACGACATTCACACCGCGGGCGACCTGGGGCGGGCGCTGGTCGCACCCAAGGCTCACGGGAACATGCGGCCGCTGGGGGAGAATGCCTATTGGCTCGGACTGGCGTGGGTCTTCGGCCCGGAGGCACTGCCGTTTCACGGTGCGGCCTTCGTGACGATGGCGGCGGGTGTGCTCCTGCTGGGTGCGGTGGTGCGGCGGCTGGCCGGGTCGGAGGCCGGGGCGCTGGCGGCACAGGCGGTGTGGATGGCCAACATCGGTGTGGCGCCGGTGTTGGGCTGGAGCTCGATCTATAACCAGGCGCTGAGCGCATTCCTCTTTCTGTTGGCTTTCTATTTCCTGCTGCGCGGCAAGTGGGCGGCCCAGTGGATTGCGTTCGTGCTGGGCCTGGGAGCGCTGGAGATCAATGTCGTATATCCCGTGGTGGCGGCGGTCTACGCCCTGTTGTTCGACCGGCGCCTGCTGCGGAAGATCCTACCGATGTTTGCGGTCTCCGCCCTGGCGGTCTGGGTACATTTCTATTTCGCGCCGCCGCCGACCGCGGGCGTCTACGCGCCGCGTGTGGATTGGCGAATCTTCGAGACCGTGTGGACCTATTGGAAATGGGTGCTTGGGCAGATGCCGGTATGGCCGGCGCTCGCCCTGACCGCGGCGGTCGCGGGGCTGGCGGGCAAGGCTCCCAGAGACACGCTCATGGGGCTCGCGTGGTTTGCAATCCCTCTGGCTCCTTATCTGCCGCTCGCCGAACACCGGATGGATTACTACCTGGCGGTGCCCGCGATCGGCATCGCGATGCTGGCCGGCGTCGCGGTAGCCAGGTGGCGCATTCCGGCCGCGGTCTGCCTGCTGTTGTACCTAGGGGCTTCGGTACCGGCGGCGTGGACCGTTACTCGGTGGCAGCATGCGCGGGGCGAACGTGTGGAAACTCTGGTGCGAGGAGTGCAGGAGATTCACGAGCGGGCGCCGCGGAGAATCATCCTGCTGGAGTGCATCGACACGGATCTGTTCTTTTCGGGCGTTGCGGACCTGCCGTTTCGTGCGCTGGAGATTCCCCGGGTGTACCTGGCGCCGGGGAGCGAGATGCGGATTCAGGCCGCTCCGGATCTGCTGTCAAAGTACGTGTTGCCGGCGGCGATCGCGCGCCCCGCTATCGGGGCGGGGAACGCGGCGGTGTACTGCTTCACCGGTGCCGGATTACGCCGCGCCTCCGGCGAGACCTTGCCGCTGGAGGACGAGCCGCGATTCGTGAACCTGGGCGACGATGTGTTTGCTGCCTACTTCGGTCTGGGTTGGACTCGCGAGCCGGACGGGCTGCGATCGATGTCGGGGAGCGCGATGGTGCGGATCGGCGGTCCGCGGCGTCCGGGCGAGGCGTTATACATCGGTGTGTTCGAGACGCGGGACATGTCGCTGAGCGTCAGGGCCAACGGAGTGGCGCTCCCGGTGGAGCGGGTGAGTCGCGGCAACGATCTTACCGAGTTCCGGGCTGCGCTGCCGGCCGCGAGCGGGGGATGGCGTGAGATGGAGGTGTGGATCGGGAGTAGCGGGCCTCGAGTGAGGTTCGGGTATCTCGAGGTTAGGTGAGTCTGCGCGGCGGGGCAGGTCGGGAACCTGGCCCCAGGCGTGGACGCCGCCCCTGGAGAACCGGCAGAGGTCTTCGGAGGTGTGACGGGAGGGAGACGTGGTCGGCGGAGCGGAGACTTACGCCGGTAGTGGGTCTTTGACGCTTGGCGCACATTCGGCTTCCGGTCGTGGGGTGAAAACCTGATTTCCGTGAAGGCGGCCGGATGTACACTCCTGCTGGAAGTTAGGGCGATGAGAACGCTCCTCCTTGCGATCGGCATCCTGACGGCAGCCGCTTCGGCACAGGCAACCAGTTTCTACGGCGCGATCCGGATGTCGAATAACGGGATCCCGGGATCCGGCGTGTCGCTATCCACGAGTCTGATCGATTTTTTCCCTGCGATCGGGCCGCCGAATGGACAGGCTATCGTTCAGATGGTGGGCGGGGTCGACGCGGGTCTCGGTCCGACGGTCGGCAGCGCGGTCTTGCTGAAGGATTTTGTACCCGGTTCGTTCGTGACCGATGAATTTTCCTTTGCTACGATGTCGCCGGGGCCGGGCTATGACGGCAGCATTTCCGTCTTATCGCATTGGCCGGTTTGGGATTCATTCAGCCCGTACGGGCCGCCGTTTTTCTTCGGCGATAACTATCCCGGGTTGAGTTGCACACCAAATCCCTCCCCGTTCTGCGTTTCGCCCTACCTGTCAGGCGAATCCATCGCGTACTTCTTTTTGAGGGGCGGCACAACGAACCAGCTCGGTTTTTGGGAGGCGATCTTCGGGGCAGTGTTGCCTATGCCTTCGGCGCTTGCGCAGGCGGATCTGGCGGCCGGGCAGACGCTCGTCTCCACACAGTGGATGGCCGACGTGGCGACCGGGTCGGAGCCGGGCACGGGGGTCACTTTGATCGGAGGTCTGTGCGTTATCCTGCTGGCGCGCCTGCGGCGCTCGCAGGCCTGGTGGCCTGCGTTACGAAGGATGCACCCACGGTGCGCGGTAAGGACGCGCTAAGAGCCGATTGGCCTCTTCGTCGCCTTTGATACGGCCGGCTTTCGCGTCCCACTCGAGCGTGCGGCCGAGCTTCATCGCCATGTTGCCCAGGATGCAGCAGGAGGAAGAGATGTGCCCCTGCTCAATATCGGCTACGGGGCGGGAACGCTTGTCGATGGCGGCGAGAAAATCCTTCATGTGATACCGGATAGCCGGTGCGACGTGCTTCTCGATCTGCGGCTCGGTGTCGTCTTCAGGGAATTTGTCGAGCTCGTAGGTGACGTCCTTGTGGACGAGCTGGCCTTTGAGTGGGACGAAATCGTAGCTGAAGACGCTGGCTTTCAAGGTGCCGCGGTCGCCGTAGAAGGTCGCGCCCCACACGTACTTGGGATCCGGAGGCGCACCCCAGTGGCGGTGCTGCCAGACGATCTGAAGGTCGTCGAACTCGAAGGTAGCGGTCTGGGTGTCGGCGATGTTGGCCTTGCCGGATTTGTTCACCAGAATGCCGCCCGTGGAAGAGACGCGCTTGGGCCAGCCCAGGTTGAGCATCCAGCGGACCATGTCGACCATGTGTACGCCCATGTCCCCGATGGTGCCGTTGCCGTATTCCATGAAGGCGCGCCAGCTTCGCGGATGGGTCATCGCGCAGTAGGGGCGCATGGGCGCGGGGCCGGTCCAGAATTCGTAATCGAGGTTGGGAGGCGGCGCTGTGTCAGGGACGTTTCTCGCGCCCTGGCCATAGTAGGAGTAGGTCTCGACCAGGCCGATCTTGCCGAGCCTGCCTTCGCGCACGATCTGGTCGCGGGCTTCGACAAGATGAGGTGTACTGCGGCGCTGGGTTCCGATCTGTACGACGCGGTTGTGCTTGCGCGCGGCGGCCAGCATGGCCTGGCCTTCGACCACGTCGACACTGATGGGTTTCTGGCAGTAGATGTCGACGCCGGATTCGATGGCGGCGATGGTGGGGAGGGCGTGCCAATGGTCGGGGGTGGCGACTTCCACAATATCGAGGTCCTTCTCGCGCAGCATGTCGCGGTAGTCCTTGTAGAGGCGCGGGCGCTTCTTGGAAGCCTGGCGCG
>DATJYW010000189.1:0-2103 GCA_035499435.1 Candidatus Acidiferrales bacterium
GTCGAGCTGCGCATCCTTGCCGCGGACGACATCGTCGGGACGATCGTCAACTTCAATGTCGGGAGCGACGCCGCGGTTTTCCATAACCCACTTGCTGTCGAGTGAATATTCGCTGCCCTCGGGCCGGGTGATGAATCCGCCATCGATGAGCGGAATCTGGCCGCGGATGCCGCGAACTCCACCCCAGGTGCGCTCGCCGATGAGCGGGCCGAGGTGATAGGCCTTCCAGTAGAAGCTGAATATGTCGCCGTCGGAAGCGGCGTACGCATTGGTGATGCAAGCCATATAGCCGTGGAAGACCACGGGCGGCGTGGTGCTGCTTTCCACGTTGCGGCTGGAGTTCATCCCCACCAGAATGCGCCGCAGGCGCTCGAAGATGAGCTGGTCCACGAAGCCGCCACCGTTGTAGCGCACATCAATGATCATCCCTTGCTTGCGGATCTGCGGGAAATACTGTTTCACGAACGCGTCCAGGCCCGGACCTCCCATATCGGGGATGTAGACGTAACCGACTTTGCCGCCGGTGGCAGCGTCCACTTTCCTGCGATTGGTTTCGATCATGTAGTTTTCCCGAAGCTGATACTCGTCGGCAATCGGGCGGACCGGGATGGTGCGGGCGCCGTCGTCACTGGGTTTGGAATTGACCGTGATGGCCGTGGTATCGCCGGCGGTATTTACGAACAGTTCGTCCGGGCTCTGGGGAGCGCGGAGCGGGCGGCCATTTACAGCCAGTAGATAATCGCCTTCCTTGACGTTGATTCCCGGCTCGGTAAGCGGCGAGCGTGTCTGAGCGTTCCAGTTTTCGCCGGGATAGATCTACTTGAAGCGGTAGCGCCCGCTCGCCGCGTCCAGCTCGTAGTCCACGCCGAGCAAGCCCACGTTGACCTTGGGCACCTCGGGCATGTCTCCACCGCCGACATAGGTGTGGGAATTGGAGAGTTCACCGATCATCTCGCCGAAGATGTACGTGAGGTCGTAGCGGCTGGCCGCGTCTTCGACCAGCGGAGCATACTTGTCGCGCACCGCGTCCCAGTTCACGCCATTCATCGCGGCCTCGAAGAAATAATCGCGCTGCTGCCGCCAGATTTCCTGGAACATCTCCTTGTATTCGGCTGCGGGATCGATTTCCGCGCGCAGCCCGGCCAGATTCAAAGCCCCTTCGCCGGGACGTCGTGCCGCGCCGCCGGGGTGAGCGTCGATGATTCCGTAATTGGTGCCTGCCTGATAGAGAACCTTCGAGCCGTCGAATGATAGCCACCAGCGGTCCATGCCTTCGAACAGCGGCGCGTCCTTGCGAGCTCCCAGGTCGTAGGCATGCAGCGTCGGCTCTTCCCCCGGCAGCGGGCCGGAAAGACCCTGCACCGGCTGAGTCGAGTAGTAGAGAAACCCCTTGGCGGCGCCCATGCCGTTGATCACCGCAGGCGGCACCGGCAGGGCGACGATGCGGTTCTGGATGCCGTCGAGATCGATGCGGAAATCCTTGGCCGCGTCGGCGGGCTTCTCATCTTCCTTCTTTTTCTCCTCCGCCTTCTTTTTCCCGTCTTCCTTCTTGCTCTTCTCCTGCTCCGCAGCAGAGGAGGCCGCCGCCGGCTCTTCGCGCTTGATTGCGGTCTCATCGCTTAGCGCCGGAAACGGCGAGGGAAGATCGGCGCGCAGAGTGACAAGGTAAGGCCGCGTAGTCTTTGGATTTGCGAATTCAAAATCGAGGTTTCCAATTACCTCGTTGTAGTCACGGTCGGAGAGGAAATAGAGGTACTTGCCTTCCGGATCGAAGGCTTCGCCGTTGCTGTTCACCAGCTCGTTGGTGACAGCCGTGCTCGTCTTGCTGGCGATGGAGTATAGATAGACGATGCTCAGGCCGGTATCCTGCGCCTTGTCGTAGGCCAGCCACTTGCTGTCAGGCGACCAGGTATAGTTCGTGATTTCGTTGAACTTGCTCTTGTCCACTTCCACCGGCTTCTTCTCGGTGATGTCCACGTACCACAGGCGCGTATCCTTGTCGCCCCAGGCAATCTTTTTGCTGTCGGGCGACCAGACAGGCTGGAACTTGAAGCCTTTGTACCCGCTGGTGATCTGCTGCTCGGCGTCCTTGCCGCGATCTTT
>DATJYW010000190.1:0-6108 GCA_035499435.1 Candidatus Acidiferrales bacterium
TCTCCCGCCGAGCCGCAGCCGCCCCGCCCGATCGTTCCCGCAGCCATCACCGATCTCGCCGCTCGCCAGCGTGGCGACGGCGCGTTGCTCACCTTCACCCCTCCCGCCAAAGACGTCGAAGGCGACCGGCTCACCGCGCCGCCCAGCATCGAAATCCTCCGCGGGTTCGCCCCGGTCGCCGCACAGGCGCCCGCCTCCGGCTCGCTGCGCACCGTCTACACGGTTCCCGGCTCGGTCCTCGACACCTACCAGGTCGGCGAACGCGTCGAAATTCAGGACCCCATCAAGCCGGACGAAGTCGCCGCCCACGCTGGCGAGCGCATGTTCTACATCGTGCGCGGCCGCGCCTCGAAGAAGGCCGCCTCCGAGGATTCCAACATCGCCACGTTTCTGCTGCGTCCCGCGCCTTCACCGATATCCGACCTGCGTGCCAGGGTCGTCGAGAGCGGCGTCCAATTGAACTGGGATCCGCCCGCTACGGTCAGTGGCGGCGCTCCGCTCACCACCCTTGGCGGTTTCCGCATCTACCGCGCGGAGACCGAGCCTCGTGCCCCCAAAGGAGTGACCGACCGCCAGCCCGCCGTGCTCGCCGGCGTCTCGCCCTCGCCCGACTATCTCGACACACAGATCGAATGGGGCAAGTCGTACCTCTACACCGTCCGCAGCGTCGCGCAGTACGGAGCAGACGCCGTCGAGTCCGGCGAATCGCGCGCCGTCGAAGTCGCGCCCAGGGACGTCTTCCCGCCCGCCGCCCCCTTGGAGCTGATCGCCGTCTTCGTCCCGGCCGCCGGCGCGTCGCCTGCCGCTGTCGAGCTCTCATGGGCCATCAGTCCCGAGCCCGACGCTGCCGGCTATTACGTCTACCGTTCTGGCGAAGGCGAGGAGAAGGCACAACGAATTACTCCCGCTCTGTTGCCCACGCCCGCGTTTCGTGATATTTCCATCAGGGCTGGCGGCAATTACACCTACACGGTCACCGCTGTCGACCGTGCCGGTAACGAAAGCCAGCCGGGCAAACCGGTTTCACTCAAGCTTCCCAAGGCGGGAGAATAACCGTTGTGATGGTGCCCACCCATCTCCCCGGTGCCGCGTGGCTCAGGTGGCTCAAAAACCTGCCGCTGCGCATCGGTTTGCTCACCGGGATCTATCTGACCGCCGTCATGACTGCGGGGCTCCTCACCGCCAATCGCCTGCCTGAACTCGAAGCCTTCGCCGATATCCGCAACTGGACGTGCAGCAGCCTGTTTCTGCTCATCGCGCTCATTCCCATCGCCACCTTCCGCCGCCGCCCGTGGTCGCTGTTTACGTCGGGCGCGTCAGGATGGATCATCTTCACCCTGTCCTACTGGCTCGCCGGCGTTTACTTCGACCACCTGCACACGCGGTTGAACAGGTCTCCCTTCCAGGTGTTGCTCCTCGGCATCGGAGCATATGCCGTGGTCGCCGTGGCCATCTGGGTTGCCGACATGACCCGCGACGTCCTCCGCCACGGCATCGCTCACCCTCATCACCATCGCGCCGCGCGGCACCACGAATGAAGCTCGCGCGCGTTCAGCCTCTCCTTCTCACGCCCCCTCCGCCCCATCAGGAATCCCGCGCATCCATTGCGCCCGCCTTCGCCGCCATCGAAGCCGACACTGCCTGGGAAATCGACGGCCCGTTCGAACACCAGCGTTGTCGTACCGGCCGCTCATGGCCCCTGTCCGAGGTCCGTTTCCTGCCGCCCATCGTCCCCACCAAAGTCGTCTGCCAGGGTCGCAACTACCGCGACCACGCCGCCGAGCTCAACAACCCCGTCCCCACCGAGCCGCTGATCTTCCTCAAACCGCCATCCTCCGTCATCGGCCCGGAAGAGCCCATCCTCCTGCCCTCGATCTCAAAGATGGTTCACTTCGAAGGAGAAATCGCTGCCGTCATCGGCCGCACCTGCAGCCGTCTTCGCGACAACGAAGCGGTCGCGCCCTTCATCCTCGGCTACACCTGCCTCAACGACGTCACTGCGCGCGACCTGCAGAAGGCCGACGGGCGCTTCACACGCGCCAAGGGCTTCGACACCTTCTGCCCCACCGGCCCGGTCATCGCCACCGACTTCGACCTCGCCGGCGCCACCGTCTCCACATTTATCAATGGTGAACGCCGCCAGTTCGGCCGCACCTCCGAGATGATATTTTCGGTTGATGTTATAATTCGTTGGGTTTCGCGGATCATGACGCTCGAGCCCGGCGACGTCGTCGCCACCGGCACTCCCGCCGGCGTCGGCCCGCTCGCCCCCGGCGACGTCGTCGAAGTCGTTGTCACCGGCATCGGAACGCTGCGGAATCCCGTCGCCCAGCGCGAGGACTGATGTTGCAAGGAGCTTGAAGGCGGACGTTGAAAACTCTGTTCGTTCATCCCAGTTTTCCAATTCTCGCCGCGGCTGCCGTCCTGCTGCTGGCCGCGCTGGCGCTCCTCTGGTGGCGCCGCCGTCCCCGCGACCCTGAAGAAGTCGAACGCCGCCGCCGCGAATACCTCAGCCGCGTCGGCCGCATTGTCGAAGGCGAAATCCTCGAAATCCGCGAAGCTCCCCTCCTCGCGCCCGCCTCCGCCAAATCCAACGGCAAGACCGCTCTCGCCGTGCATGGCAACGGCAGCAACGGCTCCTCCGGCGTTCGCTCCCTCGTTTGCTACACCTACTCTATCTCCGGCGTAACCTACGAAACCGCCCAAGACGTCACCGGATTCGAAGAACGCGCCTGCCTTCACAGCGTCATCAATGGCCAGCCCGCCAGCGTCAAGTACGACCCGCAATCCCCGGGCAACTCCATGCTCATCGCCGAGGACTGGTCCGGCCTCCAGTAGCCATGCGTTCCTTCCTGCACCGCCTTTTCGTCTTGTTCGTGCAGTTGGTCGGTGTCGCCCTCACCCTCGCCTCCGTGCTGCTCCTCCTCCGCATGACCGTCGAAACCGAACTGCTCGAAGAGGCCCTCCACCGCAACCTCGCCATCGCCGGCACCCTCATCGCCGGCATCATCCTTCTTGTCGGTAGCGTGTATATTTCCACCCGCATCACCGTCTTCCTTATCGCCGAAAAACGCCCCACCACCTTCTCCAACGTCCGCCCCGATCCCACCGAGCCACCACCGCAAACGTAGCGCCACTTTCGTAGCGCCGGTTTTATTTTGCAGCGCCGGCGTCTTGCCGGCGCCTTTCTCCCGTACCAGTGGCTTGCCTCCTGGCGCCGCCTCTCGCCTGCGTCCCGTTTTTCGTTTTTCGACTTTCGCTTTTTGCCGCTCCTATGTCACCCTTTCGAAGTAACACGCGCCAGTTACAAGCCAGCGAAACACGGTCCCTGGGAGGACCTTGCATGAGCAGCGCTCCGGTCAAATTCAAAGGGCTCGACGGCGTGGTCGCCGCGCAGACCCGACTGAGCCACGTGGACGGTCAGGCCGGACAGCTCTACATCGCCGGCTACACGCTGGGCGACCTTGCCGGCCGCGTCTCCTTCGAAGAACTCGCCCACCTCCTCTGGACCGGCCACCTGCCCTCGCCCACCGAACTGGCCGATTCATCCCGCCAGATGGCCCGTCTCCGCCGCCTTCCCGAGAAGACGCTAGAAGTCCTCCGCGCTGCCGCCAACACTCCTCCCATTGACGCGCTGCGCATGGCCTGCGCCACTCTTTCGCTCGACCTCGCCGATCCCGACGACATCTCCCTCGCCGGAGACCTGGCCGCCGCGCGCATGCTGACCGCCCGTATGCCCACCGCGCTGGCCGCGCACATCCGCGCCTCCAAAGGACAGCAGCCTATCGCGCCGCGCGAAGACCTGCCGCACGCCGCCAACTTTCTCTACATGGTCCACGGCCGCGAGCCGGACCCCGTCGCCGCCAAGGCCCTCGACTCCTACTGGGTCACCGTGATGGACCACGGCTTGAACGCCTCCACCTTCACTGCGCGCGTGATCGCTTCCACGCGTTCGGACATGGTGAGCGCCGTCACCGGCGCCATCGGCGCGCTCAAGGGACCGCTCCACGGCGGTGCGCCCGGCCCCGTGCTCGACATGCTGCTCGAAATCAAGACCGCCGGCCGCGCTGAAGCCTGGCTGCGCGCGGAACTGGCCGCGGGACGACGCATCATGGGCTTCGGCCACCGCGTCTACAAAGTCCGCGACCCGCGGGCCGACGTCCTAAGCAAAGTGGCGGAAACGATGGGCGGCGCGCGCCTCGAAAACCGCGAGCTCTTCGACCTCGCCCGCACCGTCGAGAAAACCGCGCTGCGCCTCCTCGAAGAGCACAAGCCCGGCCGCAACCTGCGCACCAACGTCGAATTCTTCACCGCGCTGGTTCTCCAGGCCCTCGGCCTCGAGCCCATCACCTTCGTCGCCATGTTCGCCTGCGGACGCACCGCCGGCTGGTGCGCTCACGTCATCGAGCAGCATGCCGAGGATCACTTGATTCGCCCGCAGTCCGAATACATTGGCCCGAAAGGACTGAAGCTGGATCGGTAGCAAGACTCACGACGCGACGGGCCGTAGCGCCGTCTTGTCCTGACCGCAGTCGAAGGGCGTCCCGCGCCGGCCCATCCGTGGGCTTGGCAGAATGTAACTATGGACACTGAACAACGCCTCCAGGAACTGAAGCGCCGCGACGCCCTCGCCGAAGCCGGCGGCGGCCCCGAACGCCGCGAGCGCCAGCACAAGGAAGGAAAACTCTCCGCGCGCGAGCGTATCGAGTTGCTCCTCGACGAAGGCACCTTCGAGGAACTCGACAAATACGTCTCCCACCGCTGCAACGACTTCGGCATGGAGGAGCAGCGCGTGGTCGGCGACGGCTTCGTCACCGGCTACGGCCGCGTGGACGGCCGCCTCGTTTTCGTCTTTGCCCAGGACTTCACCGTCTTCGGCGGATCGCTCTCTGAAACCAACGCCATGAAGATCTGCAAGATCATGGACCACGCCATGCGCGTCGGCGCGCCCGTCATCGGCCTCAACGACTCCGGCGGCGCGCGCATTCAGGAAGGCGTGGCCTCGCTGGCCGGCTACGCCGAAATCTTCCTCCGCAATACGCTTTCGAGCGGCGTCGTCCCGCAAATCAGCGCGATCCTAGGCCCCTGCGCCGGCGGCGCCGTCTACTCCCCCGCCATCACCGACTTCGTCCTGATGACCCGCGACGCCTCCTACATGTTCGTCACCGGGCCCGACGTCATTAAGACCGTCACCCACGAAGACGTCACCAAGGAAGAGCTCGGCGGCGCCATGACCCACAACTCCGTCAGCGGCGTCGCCCACTTCATCTCCCGCGACGACGCGGACTGCATGGCCATGATCCGCGAGTTGCTCAGCTTCCTGCCCTCGAACAATCTCGAAGACCCGCCGCGCCGCGCTTCCTCCGATCCCGCCGATCGCGCGGAGGCCTCACTCGATCGCATCATCCCCGCCGACCCCATGGTTCCCTACGATATGAAGGACGTCATCCACGCAGTCGTAGACGACGCCTACTTCTTCGAGGTCCACGAGCACTACGCCAAGAACATCGTCGTCGGCTTCGCCCGCCTCGACGGCCGCCCCGTCGGCATCGTCGGCAACCAGCCGGCCTTCCTCGCCGGCTGTCTCGACATCAACGCCTCCGTCAAAGGCGCCCGCTTCGTCCGCTTCTGCGATGCCTTCAACATTCCGCTTATCACCTTCGAGGACGTGCCCGGCTTCCTCCCCGGCACGCAGCAGGAGTTCGGCGGCATCATCCGCCACGGCGCAAAACTCCTCTTCGCTTTCGCCGAGGCCACCGTCCCCAAGCTCACTGTCATCACCCGCAAAGCCTACGGCGGCGCCTACTGCGTCATGTCCTCAAAACACATCCGCACCGACGCCAATTTCGCCTGGCCCACCGCCGAAATCGCCGTCATGGGCCCCGAAGGCGCGGTTAACATCGTCTACAAGCGTGAATTGGATCGCACTGCCCCGGAAGAACGCGAAGCACTGCGCAAACAGAAGATCGAAGAATTCCGCGACCGCTTCGCGAACCCCTTCGTCGCCGCTGAGCGCGGCTACATCGACGCCGTCATCCAGCCCGCCCTCACCCGCCCGAGACTAATCACCGCCCTCCGCGCCCTCGAAAACAAGCGCGATACCAACCC
>DATJYW010000191.1:0-17115 GCA_035499435.1 Candidatus Acidiferrales bacterium
ATCTCACGCGAGTTCAGAACTCCCACCGGGGCGCCGAACCGCAGCTGCGGGCTTGGCGCGACCGACAAGCTCGGGTTGCCCCACAGCGTCCCGATCTCCGTGACGTTCATATGGTTGAACAGATTGAACGCGTCCACCGAAAATGTCAGGCTCGCGCGCTCCCCTAAGTGAAAGGCCCGCGAAAGCCGGAGATCGATGTTTTCCATGCCGGGCCCTTGCATCGTGTTGCGCCCCAGCGTTCCGGGCCGGTCCGAGTTCGGATTTCCATCGCCGTTCGCGTCGCTGCCCGCAAACACCGTGTTGAAACGGCCGCTCTGCAACGCCACCACCGAATTCAATTGCCATCCGTGAATCAGCGGCGCACGCTTCGGAAACTCCGCCATCCACCCGAGCGTCAGCCGCTGGCCCACGTGCTGCCGCGATAGCCCGAATTCCAGCGCCGGGTTCCACTCCGGATTGTCCGCGAAATTGGCGATCGAATCCCCGTTGGAGATGGTCTTGGAAAAAGTGTAGCTCGCCTGGAAGCCGAGCCCCTTCGTCAGGCGCCGCGAAATCTCCACCGTGGCCCCGTTGTAGTCCGAGACGCCGCAGTTGGTCGCCGCGATAAAATCGCCCATGTCGGCATATTTCCGCGCTCCGTAGTAGGGCTTTCCCGTCGGCAGAATCGAGGTCTGCACCGCGTTCAGATTCGGCCCGAAGCCGATCAGGTCGCGCGCCGCCACCGATTGGTACCCGAGCGATACCACCATGCCGTGAAACTCGTGCTCGATCGCAAAACTGCCGTTGCGTGCAAACGGCGTCTTCATCTCCCGGTCCAGTGTGTTCGACATCCCGTTCCGCGTGAGCGCCGGATATTGCCCCGTTTGCAAGAACGTAATCGCCGCCGCCTGAGCGGCCGGTCCAGTAATCGTGTTCTGGTCGAAACGGCCCGGCAGCGGCAGCGCGTTGGGGTACAGCAGTTGTGCGTCGGGAAGATTGCCCTTGCTCGACCATTCCGTGCTCGTGAAAAGCTGCGCCACGCTGTTCGCAAGTCGGGTCTTGAAGATCCCGTATCCGCCCCGGATCACCGTGTGCCCCCCGATCCGGTACGCAAACCCCGCGCGCGGCTGGAAACCAGTCCAGTCCACGCCGCTGTGATATTGCGCCGGCCAGGCTTCGAAATCGTCGCGAATCCCGTAGGTCAGGCTCAGTTTCCCAAGCGTCCACGCATCCTGCAGGAAGAAGCCGTACATGTCGTGCGTCATCTGCCAGTTCGTGGCGCTCTGCCATCCCGGCGGAACTGCCTGCTTCCAGGTCGTGTCCGCCGGAGGCGCCGAGGTCGCGCCCTTCAAACTCGGAAACCAGAACAGCACCGGCGACATCGTGCTGAAAGCCGCCAGGTTCGGAAAGACAATGCGCGCCGGGAAGAAAAGCGGGTAGATCGTGGAGTCGTCAAGATTGCTGAAGTCGAACCCCGCCTTGATTTCGTGCGCGCGCCAGGCGTGTGTCAGGTTGTCCGTAAACTGCCGCCGCGTCTCGCCATAAAAACTGGGATCGGAGGTGCTCTTGCCCATCGCGATCAGGTTGGAGATCTCCAGGTTCGGTTCATTCACTACCGGCTCATAGTGGTAGGAGCGCCGCGCCCACTGGAAGCGGGCCTCGTTCACCGTGGTCCCGCTGAGCACCGACGTCGGGCTCACTACCAGCGTCTGGTCCTGCAGGTCCGTATTCCGCGCTGCGCTCGAGGTCGGCGCGCCCCGTCCGAATAACCCCGGGAATCGCAGCGCCTCCGCCGTCTGATAGTTGTAGCGCGCCATCAGCGAGTTCGCCTGGTTGATCTGGTAATCCACCTTGAACATCGCCAGGTCGTAGTCGCTGGTGCGCTTCTGGTCGTTGGTCTCCGGCGAAAGGCCGTAGTGCGTACGCACCTGGTTGATCATCGCCAGGTTGTCCTGCACCACCTGCGGAACGGCGTTCGATTGCAACCGCCGCTGCCCTTCCCAGTTCGCAAAGAAGAATGCTTTCTCTCTCTTCAGAGGTCCGCTGGCCGTGACGCCATACTGGTTCTGCCTCAGCGTGCTCGCCTCGGGAGTATTCAGAGCCGGCCGCGCAGCCAGCAGGTCGTTCATGCCGTAGTAGTAAACCGATCCATGAAATGCGTTCTCGCCCGACTTGGTCACGATGTTCACGAAGCCGGCCAGCGCGCCTCCGTACTGCGGCAGGTACGGGGTCGAAAGCACGCGGAACTCGCCCGCCGCTTCCTGCGACGGCGTGGCCCGCGGCAGGCCGGTCATCGTCTGAATGTTGTCGGCGCCGTCCACTTGTAATACGGTGTTCAATTCCGATTGGCCCGCGAATGACAATCGCGGGACCGCCGATGCGCCAACCCCCGTGTCCGGCTCCTTGAACGGACCGCCGCCCACATTCTCCCGGCCCTGAACCGCCTCGCCGGTCAGTTTTACGAAGTCCACGAAGTTGCGGCCCCGGTTCGGCAGCAAGTCGATTTCCTGTCGCCGCACAATCCGGCTCCGGTCGCCGCTCGTATCGTCGATCAGCGGTTGATGGTAGGCGACCACCGACTGCGTTTCCCCGGCCATCGACACGCCCAGTACCGTCGTTCCGCCTACGCTCAGCACGATCGCTTCCACCGTCACTGGAGAATAGCCGTCCGCCGTGCCACGCAGAAAGTACTCGCCTGGGTCCAGATTCGAGATCACGTAATTACCCGACTTGTCCGTGGTCACGCTGCGCGATACCCCGGTAGCCGTGGCCGTCACCGTCACGGATGCTCCCGCAAGCGGCGTTCCTTCCGGATTGCTCACCACCCCCGAAATCGTACTCTTGGCGGTCTGTGCGTTCATAATTCCGCCGAACATGGCCAGGAACGTAATCAGGCTCAGTATCGGGAAAGGACGCCGCGAAAACTGCGGCATCGACTTGGAATTCATACGACGTCTCCTTGTGCGCCGCCAGGAGCCCACGGCCTTGTGCGCCGGGCTCCGGAAACGGTGCGTGATCTGCGACAGGTTCGGACCCGGCGGCCGGCCCTTCACAATCGTTTGCGATTCAAATCGTCAGACAAAATTCTAGGAGGAATGCGGAGAAGCACAAAGTCTCGTCAGTACCGGGCGTTAGGAAAACCCGGTTTACTTTCGCTAAGTCGTTGTTACAGGTGGATGGAAAGTTAGTAATAGGACAGCCGCAATGTCGCGTAACGTGGCAGTATTTACGCTCGTCGTGTCGCGAATATCGTCATGCGACGGCGGCCTGCCACTCAGAGGTCGTGCACGAGTCGATCGATAGCATCGTCCATGGTGGACTTGCCTTCGAGGTAAGGCTGCCAGTAGAGGCCAAGCAGCTCGCGGTAGCGCGTCCAGCCGCGGTTCCATACGCCATAGTGATCGGGGTACGGAACACGACCCGGAATCAGAGCCCTCACCGTATCGGCGACGGTATAGAAGAGAATGGTGTGGGAAACGTCTCGCGAGAGCTCTTTGCCGGCGGTCTTGGCACGGGATCTCAGGGCTGTATCCACCGTGTGCATCATCAGGTGGGAGCATTCGTGGAAGAGTTGCTCCAGCCCATCCACGCCCTGGTGCTCCGGGTTTAGGCTGGACATGGTGATTAGAGGAGGATCTGCCGTCGTGTAGCCTCCCCGCGGGTCGGCGTACGCGACCGCCTCCACCCGCAGCGGAAGCGTGGGCCAGGAAGCGCGGAACACCGTCGCGAGCCGCTCCTTGATGCGCGGACCGTAGCGCTCCACCTGCGGTGTGAGTTGCGCTATCCACTGGAGGTTTGCGGCGTCGTGGCGAGGCCACCAGAGCCCGCGGTAGACCGCGCCGGCTTCGGCCAGCGCAGCACGAAGCTCGTCGGGTATCTCCTTCGC
The DNA here is from genome assembly GCA_035499435.1 of Candidatus Acidiferrales bacterium. Taxonomy (GTDB): domain Bacteria; phylum Acidobacteriota; class Terriglobia; order Bryobacterales; family Bryobacteraceae; genus Solibacter. The sequence goes on from DATJYW010000191.1 coordinate 3,866, forward strand.
GTCTTCGATGCCCCCGCCCGCGGGCAGATCGGCCACGGCGGAGTTCACATCCACCAGGCTGCCGTAGCCGATATCGAGCGGCGATGCCTGCGCCTGGTATACCCCCACGGCGTGCTCCCAAGCCTTGCGCTGCGATTCGGGTAGCGCGTCGAAGCCCGCGATGTCGAGCGGCGCCTGTTTCACCGCGACGCGCCCGCTGTCGAAAGCGCCATTGCGGGCGCGCCCCAGGATGTAAAGAAAGTGGTGGAGATTCGGCCACAGTTTCGATTCGAACTGGAACTGCTTCAGCAGAGCGGCGCCGGACTGCTGCGATTGGCCCGCCACCTTGAGAGCGCGCGCTGAGGCCAGGCCGAAACCAAGAAAGGCGCGCCGTCCGAAACCAATCATGGCTGGTTGGACGGCGGGCTGCTGGCCGGGTTAGGACTATTGGCCCTTGTCGTGTAGCACCGTGCAAGTGCTGGTGACCGTCGCTGCATTCCCTGCCGCATCGGTCGCTGTCGCTGTCAACATGTATATCCTGCCCGTGCCGGTGCCCAGGCGATCCGCCTGCAACGCGATGACGTATCCGCCGGAACCGTTCGGTGTGATCGAAACCTCCGGCGCGCCGGCCGGCTCATTGCTTGTGCCCCTTACCTGGAATGATGCGGGGACAAGGCCGGAAAGCGCATCGGCCGCGGTGACGGTTGCAACTGGAACCATCTTGCCGTTAGGCGGCCAGAGGGTGCAGCCGGGGGCGGGCATTCCGGAAATGGACGGCGGAGTTTGATCGATGTTGATTGTCTTACCCTGAGGAGTCTCCTGGCCGGTGGCATCCACGCTGTAGAAAGAGAGCTGATGTGCCCCATCGCCGGCAATGGAGAACGGAGCGAGATAGGTTCGGTAGGACCCGCCGTCCACACTGTAGTGTGTGGCTGAAATGGGCTCCCCGCCGGCTGTCGCGCTGAGTGTGACCGTCACGGGACCGAGGTACCAGCCGTTGTTGCCGAGCAGCCCGCTGATCGCCGCGGTGGTGACCGGAACGGCGCCCATGCTGAATTTGCTGACGAAAGTGGCGCAACAGCCACCGCTGTAAGTTGTTTGGTACGCGCCTTTGGTGGTCACGAAATCGGAAGATCCGGTTTGCCCCGTGAGGTAGACGTCGCCCGAGCCATCCAGAGCGATGCCGAGGCCATCATCCCCGCCGGTTCCGCCTAGATAGCTGGAGTATAGAAGAGCCGAACCCGTTGCGTTCAACTCGGTGAAGAAGGCGGTATACGACGCCGTCGAAGAAGGCTTGAAGGCGGTCTGGAGGGCGTTGGGCGTGGTGGGAAAACTGGTAGATGAGGTCAGGCCTGTGAGGTAGGCGTTTCCCCAGCCATCGACCGCTATGCCACCACCGTCATCGCCACTGCCGGAGGAACTGCCGCTCAAGAAGGTGGAATACACCAGGACCGAGCCGGTGGCATCCAGTTTGGTGACGAAACTGTTGTACCAATTACTGGAAGCTGTCCGGAATGCGCCCGGCGTAGTCGGGAAGTCAGGAGCAGCGTTTCCTGTGACGTACACGTTTCCACCACCGTCGAGCGCCATGCGAGACGGCCCGGCTCCGGCAATGTATGCCGAATAGACTAGGGCGGAGCCGGTGGCGTTCAGCTTGGTAATGAAAACCCCGTACGCCCTGGTAGCGGTTTGGAAAGCGCCTTGTGTTTTCGGAAAATTAGTCGAGTGAGTCTCGCCAGTGACATAGGCAGACCCGGAGGTATCGACCGCGATGCCGGCCCCGGCATCATCGCCGCTTCCACCGAGGTAGGTGGAATAAACGAGCGCCGTGCCAGTGGGGTTTAATTTGGTGACAAACGCATCCTCCGACCCGCCGTGAGCGGTCTGAAACGCGCCCGGCGTCGTCGGAAAATTTGCAGATATGGTAAATCCAGCTACATAAGCGTAGCCCAGCATATCGACTCCGATGCCGTTGCCCTGATCGTAGTTGGTTCCGCCCAAATACGTCGAAAAAACCAAAGCCGATCCCGTGGCGTTCAGTTTGGTGACGAACGCGTCAGGGTTGTTGATTCCACCCAGGAAAGTGGTCTGAAAAGCCCCCGGCGTGATCGGGAATCTGCCGGAGGTAGTAAGGCCGGTAACGTAGGCGTTGCCCGAAGCGCCAACGAAGATCGCATAGCCTTGGTCGATACCGCCGCTCCCCAGATGCGTGGAGTAGACCAAGCGTGATCCATCGGGACTCAGCTTGGTCACAAACGCGCCGTTACTGCTGGCCCCCGTCATGTAGACGTTACCGGCTGCATCCGCCGTGCTTGCCCGGAAATAGTCGGGCGAAACATATGTAGAGTAGACCAGCGTTGGATCAATCACCAGCGGCCGGCTCCTGTCATAGTGAGGCACGCTGAATCCCACGCGCCCCCGGCCGCGCAAAACGTATCTTCCAAGCACGATCTGCCGCCTCCCGCCGATCTCCTGGTACACGACCGGCGCGGGCTCGATCGCCTCACTGCCGGCAAGCGTGATCACCAGGGCTCCCTCGCGGTTGATGCGCAGCCTTCGAGCTCCCTCGAAACCAATATCGATAGCCCGGGGATCCGCCTCCGGCGCCACCACGAAATCGTATTCCAGCAGCCCCCGGTTGCCGTGGTAGACCAGGTCGATTCCGGGATAGACGCCCGCATACCGGACCGCGGCATACGTCGGGACATTCGTGTGCCACTTGCCCGGATCGCTGCCCGAGAAATAGTTACTCTTGCCGGGCAATTCATCGGTTCCGCTGATTGCAGCAGCGGCATTTGCGCCCAGTAACATGATCCGTAACACGCTGTCCGCGGCGTGTTCAAGACGTGCCGAAAGGATAGCGGAGTCTTGAGTGAGATACACACCATAGCCGGGACCGTGTGTTAAGAACTTCACATCATGATCGGCCTGTCCCTGGTTGGCCTCGAAACTCAATGGGAGTTTCCCATAGGATTCCACCAGTACCGGGCGTCTCGTCAGCTCGGTCTGGGTCATCTGCTGTGTCGAGCCGGTAACTGCTTCTGCCAGTAGCCACAGAAGCCCAATCGGATATCTTCCGAATTGCGCATACATGATGATCCTCCTCCTTGTACAGCTCACAAGGTGAACACGCTCCACTGAACGGCTACGTGCCGGTCGCCGCGTCGCGGTCGGTGCACGCTCGATCCGCACGGTGTGTCCTGTTCGTTTCAGGAGCCGCTGGCGCGAGCGGCGTTCGAAGGCGGGAGAGGGCGCGCCAAAGAGGACTACCGGTTTCGTGACCGCAGGAGGTATTTCACCTTCGAATATCTGAAAACCCGGTCCGCAGTCAACTGTAGTACAGGGTTCCTCTCAATTCAAGTGCCACGAAAGGGCCACGAAATCTCCCCTTCGATGACTGAACCAGCGTTCCTCTTGGCATAGCGACCGTCAAGCTTCCACGCTGCTAGGCTTGGCGCGCTCCGTTTTCATTATCAAGGGTGAGCGCGCAGCTCTCATGGACTTATCCCGGCCCACTCCGCATTCTAGGCCCCGGCGGGGACGTCCGGCGCCGGCGTGCGGCGTGCCCCCAGAAATCCGATCAGGCGGAATATACCGGCGAGGACGGTGCCTACGCCGGTGACGACGGCGGTCAAGGTCTGCATGGCCTGGCTTTGCGTGGAAGCGATTACGCCGACGCCGACGACGACGAGAACGAAGGCGATGTTGCGGATCACCGGCCAGGAGCTTTCGCCGGCCTCGCGTTCCCACTGGCGCACGGTCTCGGGCGACTCGACGGCGATCAGGAACTGCCGGAAGGTCCGGTTCATAATGCGTGGCTGCGGCTCCGCGAGGATGAGCCCCTTGCGCATCAGGTCCTCCAGGATATCGATGCAAAGCGGGTTGACGAAGCCGGTCTGGGCCAACTGGATGAGCAGGAGTTTCTCGGAACGCGTGCAGCTTGCCCAGAACAGCTTGTAGAGAGCCTGTGCCCTCTCCGCGAGCATGGGCAGGACCAGCCCGGCGGGCGAATCCTTCGCCGCTCTGTTCACATCTTCGCCGATCGCGAGCAACGCCTTGTGGCTGCGGCATTCTTCATACAAGACCGGGCCATGCCCGCTGCCGGCCCAGACCGGCTTATCGGGTGGGCTCACTTGCGCCTTGCGGAAGTTGTGCAGGATTCGCGCAATGCGCTGCTCCTCGTGCTCGCTCAGCGGATTCTCCAGGACTTCCTTATGTTGGCGGTACACCACGCTGTCGAAATGGAACACGGGATCGATCGTGGACGTCACCACCAAGCGTACCGGAGCTCCCGAGACATTCATGGTGCACAGCCTCTCGATCAAGTCGGCGACCACGCGGCGCTCGTCCGGATCGCGCAGCTTGGCTTCGAGATTCGAGATGTGCACCCAGGGGACGCGGGCCGCTATGCTGACCTGGGCGCCGCCCACGGTGGCGGCGCGGACAGCCGGAGCGCGCAATTCGCTCTCCACGCGTGCCATGGTCTCCTGCATCCAGTAGTGGTGAAAATGCGCTTCGTAGAGATTGACGCGCGGCGGCGGCGGTTCGAGCTTGAGCCAATCGCGGACGGCCCTGTCTTTCTTCGCCAGAGGCAATCCCAGGACGAGCACGTGACCTTCCGTCTCCGCGGCATTCACCGTTGTCAGAGCCGGAAGAGGGATGTAGCGCAGGTCCAGCACAAAGAGACGCCGAAGCGCCAGAGCGTACCAGCCATAGGCGCAGCCTAGGAGTGTAAGGGAGACGAACCACCACAGAGGCGAAGCCGGAACGCCGGCGTCCGTCAGGGTAGAACCGATGTTGACGGTCCCCGAGCAGCGCAGCACGAAGCTCATTCGCGGTCCGGTGAAAGCGCGGCAGGCGGCCGCGGATTGAGGGCTGCGCGCCAGGACACCGGATTCGACAGCGTCTGTCTGGGCTTCTGGGCGCAGGGTGCTCAGCAAAGTCTCCCACCATGCCGGGTTCCAGGCGGCCGCGTAGACATCGTCGGGATTGATCTGCGTGTCCCAAAAAGCCCTGAGGTACGCCGGACGAGCCCAGCGATTCTGGGGCCCATCGAGAGCTTGCGGGTGGGTCCTCAAGAATTCCTTGGCCTTGGGGCCCAAGGCAGGCGAGCTTTCGACAGCCGCCGTGCGCTGCGTTTGCCTGGTCTCGATCTGATTCGCCAGATCCTGTTGCCATCGGAGGAGGTGCAGGCGGGTCTCGAAGGCGTGGCAGACGCGAAAGATCCCTGTCGTGGGGATGATCGCCAGCACCAGGACGCACAGTGCGAGGCAGACGATGTATGGCCGCTGTATGTTGTCCTCGATCGCACCGCTCCACGAGACCTCTTCGGCCTTCCAGAGCCGGAAGGTGATCAGCAGGATTGCGAGCACCGGGGTGATGAAGTAGATCGGCAGCAGCCACCCGGCCCACTGCAGGACGTCGCCCGACCCCAGCATCAGCAGCGCCAGGCCCACAACCGAAATTCCTACGAGATGCGCGGCGATGGACCGGTAGAGACTCCTCCGTTGGGGGTGCGGCCACACGCGAGAGAGGACATAGTCCGCCTGATCGCTCCACTTCAATCCGAGCGCGCGCGCGATTGCGGACGCGAGGGCGAAGCCTGCGATGACCGCGCACAGCATTGCGAAAAAGCAGATCAGCGTCTCGGCCCAGACCAGGCCGATCATTGCCTGGTCCGGCTCCATTTCGCGGAAAACGGCGATATTCCATGACGATCCCGCAAGCAGGCGGAACGGCCGGACATGGAACTGATATTTGCGCCCACGGTAGTATGCGGAGCCGGAATGCTCAGCGCGCATCGCGACGGCGGCTCGCCAAGGCTCGGGCTGGCTCATTTCTTCGAACAGGTTCTCATGCAGGCTGCGGTCCGGAATGGAATGGAAGATGACCTTGCCGCCGGGCTCGAATATCGCAAAGCCTGCAAGCGGCGGCACCACCGGCGAATCGAGCGACGGTATCGGACTGATGATGGCCGCGGAGACCAGCTCCGACGGCTCCTTAGCGCCGCATCCGGAAACCTTCACGGTGGAGTGCGCGGTTCTCATTGCCATGACGACGATCAGCTCCGAAGTGGTGGGCGATACCAGGGTCTCGAGGCTGAACGGCATATCCGGCAGGCCATCCGGGCCAGTCAGGCGCATCAGCGTCCTTTCGACGACCTTCCGGAAGTGCTCCTTATCGGTTTGATCGACGCGGCTGGTATTCATTTGCCTGGTGGTCCACTTGGCAACCTGGCAACCGCTGGCGTTGGTCCAGAAAGCGATATCGAGGGGGAGAAATGCGGCGCCAGCCGGCAGGAAGCTGTCCGGAGAAATATTGACTCTGTCGCGTTTGGGCTCCGGGGTAGTCGAAAGACCGGCTGGCAGGGCGCCGTCGAAAGATTCGAGCGTCTGGCGCATGACACGGAGGTCCCTGGCGATCCCGGTCTCGAGCGAATTCGCGAATTCGGCCATGCGCGGCTGCATCTTGTCGAAGGCGAGGTCGTATTCGTACCAGGAAAACAGGAGGATGGTCGCCATGCCGGCGGCGATCAGTGTGAAGAGCGACAGCAGAACCATGTCGCGGAACACGAGCCGGCAGGTGCGGGTCAACAGCAGGATCTTGAGAAACGGCCCGCTCAGTAAGACCACGATGAGCGGCGCGAAAATCAGCAGGAGGTATTTCGGGGGAACGTGCCGCGCCTCGGCGGTAAGCCGCTCGGAGCGCGTCAAGCCGATCATCACGAGGGTCTCGGTTCCCTTCGCGGGGTCTGCGTGGAGGGAAAAGCGCAGCGGCTGGAGCAGCATGGCGTAGGAGGATCCATCGAGCTGAACCGTGCGGACGGCGTCGGCATCCCGACCGCTGCCCTCGGCGACCACGATTTTCGTGTCCGCGGGGCGTTTCAAGAGGCCTTCGAGGCTGAGGATTCTGGGACTCGCCGCGCGCTGGTAGACGACGCGTCCTGAGCTGTCCGCGATCAGCAGGTCGTCGAACAGGGCGTCGTTGACGGAAGCCGGCAGGATCTTCGAGATTTTTGCGGTCGGCGCACATCCCCCGGTGGAGTCGAATGACACGGCATCGATGTCGATGGGCCGCTTGGAAGCGGGCGGAGTCGAAGTCAATCCGCAGGCCAGATCGGGAACCATGGCGGAGATGTACGCTGTGACCGTCTTGGCCGCGTCGGGCCGGGCAGCATTGGACAGCGACTGAACCAGCCCATCAACCTTGCTTTGAAACTGAGCCGCTATGGTGGCGAGCGCGCGGAATCGCAGATTGAGGAAATACTCGCTCTTGCTCGGGATGTACTCCAGCCAGTAGTAGCCAAGCGTGCCCAGCGCGGCGGCCAGGCACACACAGTAGAGCAGCCAGCGGCTGAGACTCTTTCTGCCGCCCATGAGCCTCCTTCCGAGAACCGCGGAGAGCGTCACTTTCGCCGGAGGGTTGGCTGGCCGGCGGTGGAGTCTCACTCTCCGCAGCAGGCTCTTTTCCAATATGGATACTGGACCTCGGCGTGGCCGGTGTCAAGCGGTCTGCCGGGAGCATCTGAAATGTGCGGTCGGCATGCCTGGCACATCGTCACGGCGTTAGAATACCCACACGACGGCGTAACCGCCGCCTCAGGAGTTCACCCATGCCGCACGATTTCGACCCGGGATACGGCGCCGAGCCCTTCCGTTCTCTTTGCGCCGACTATCCCGACAATACGGTCTATCCGCAGAGCGACTTCCGCACCGAATGGGGCCCCATGTTTCATCGCGGACGCCTCGATGGCTCGGCACGCGTGCTCGTGCTGGGACAGGATCCGGCCGCGAACGAGACCATCGCACGCCGCATTTTGACGGGCGTCGCCGGACAACGCACCCAAGGCTTTCTGGCGAAACTGGGAATCGACCGCAGCTACCTGATGATCAATACCTTCCTTTACAGCGTCTGGGGCCAGCAGGGGGGTAACAAGCACCAGAAGGATCCGGCCATCGCGGCCTACCGCAATCGTTGGATCGATGCAGCGTTCGATACCAGTCCGATCGAGGCCGTGGTCGCGCTGGGATCGCTGGCCGATACGGCCTGGCACACTTGGAAAAAGACGCCCAGAGGCCAGTCCACGCAGGTGGCCTACGCCCATATCACACATCCGACCGCGCCGGACAGTGCGAGCGGGGGAGACTCGGAAAAGTCGGCCGCCGCGACCACTACGATGCTGGCGAACTGGAACGCAGGCTTGTCCAGCCTGTTTCCGGCCATCAGGCATCCCGACCGCGTAACCGCTCTTGTGCCGTATGGGACGGCCTTTCAGAGCGAGGATATCGTGGAAATTCCTGAAATCGACATGCCGCCCGGACTGCCGCCATGGATGCGCGGCTCGGATCCTTGGGCGCAACGCACGGGCGCGACTACGGCACTCAAACGCGCCACGATCACTGTGACGGTTCCGGTCGGGTTTCTCCCCTAGTTGCCCGACGTTCTGCCTCGAAATTTCGCCTGGACTTTCACCAAAACTGCTGTTAGTGTCAGCAAAAAGGCGGATAACATGGCGCTGGTAATCGCGGGCCGTATCGTTCCGATGAATTCGTCTGATCCTTCGGCCGTATTTCCTGGTCGCATCTATCTCGGCGACGACGGTCTCGTGGATTCGGTGGTCGCCGGCAATGGCGCGGCTCCTGCCGGGTTCGCCACTGCCCCCGTGGTCGATACCGGCGGCGCGTTCGTCATACCGGGACTGATTGACCTGCACAACCATATCGCATACAACGCCTTGCCGCTGTGGGCAGAGCCCTCCCAGAAAAAACCGTTTCTTCATCACAACGACTGGACCGACGCGCCCACCTATCGCCCCAGGATCAGTTGGCCGGCCTGGGTCTTGGCGAACGCGGATCCGGAGGCGCTGTTGGCGTATGTGCAGGTTCGGGCGCTTGTCGGCGGCACCACGTCCGTCCAGGGCTGGCCTCCGGCCAATCGGCCCCACCAGACTCTGTTGCGCGACATCGATGACGAGAAGGTCGGCACCACCAACCGCAATCTCATTTACACTTCGGCGCTGACCGAGAAGCCGCTGGACTTGGCCAAGACCGCCCAATTCATGAGCCACGGGGCAGGATTCATCTACCACTGCTCGGAGGGACAGCCCGGATCCATCGTCGCCCGCGAATTCAAAGATGTCGCCGCGTCCGGGTGCCTCCAAAAAACGCTGATGGCGATTCACTGCAATGCCGTAGCCGATTCGGATTGGCCGCTGTGGCCGCAGTCCGATGCCGGAGCGGTCGTCTGGTCTCCATTTTCCAACCTCTGGTTGTACGGGACCACCACCAACCTGCCTGCAGCCATGCGTCGCGGCGTCTCCATTTGTCTGGGTTCCGATTGGGGCCCATCCGGCACCAAGCATGTGCTTGGCGAGTTGAAGGTCGCCAAAATCGTTTCCCAAAAGCAGAAGTTCGGTTTCAAGGACTCCGACCTGGTGGCGATGGTCACCTCCAACGCGGGAGACATGCTCGCCCGCTGCTGGTCGCGCCAGGTCGGCCGGCTTCTGCACGGCAGCATCGCCGACATCACCGTACTGCGGTCGCACGGCAACGGAGATGTCTGGTCGCAGGTAGTGAACGCCACGGAGCGGGAAGTCATGCTGGTTGTGGTGGGTGGAATCCCGCGGTACGGCGACGAAGCCGTCATGAAGGCGAGCGGCGCGCCCCCTGCGAGCAGCTTGCAGATCGCCGGCACGCCGCGGAAAGTCGCCATCCCCGATCCCAAGGATTCGACCAAGACGCTGGAATGGACCGACATTGTTGCGCGCCTCGATGCCGTGCGCAAAGATCCGGTTAGCGCGGTGCACCACGCCGAAGGATTGCGCCGCAGCTATGCCGGGCCCAGGACGGCGCCCGAGGCACCGCTTGAGTTGGCCCTGGACATGCCCAGCGGCGGAATGCTGGCCTTCGCCGGGCGGCCGCCGGACATGAGCAAAGTCACCATCCCTCCGCTCCCCTCGTTGGTGCATGACAAGGCATTCTTCGACGACATTCACGGCCAGGGGTTCCACGGCGGGATCCTCGATGGACTCGCGGATTTCTACGCGGAGTGAATATGGCGGCCAAGTCAACCAAAAGAAACGCCACAAAAAACCAATCGACCCTCACTCATCAGATTGGACAGCCCCTCGCGGAGGCGCTTCGCAGAACGCAGGATGAGGTGCCTACCGACGTGGCAGTATTGAGCTGGGCGGAGCGCCTGGACATCATCGATGTCTGGGTGCAGGTGCTCGACGGGGCCTATGCACACCTGCCGTTGAAGCGCGCGCTCTATGGCTTCGATCCGATCCGCGCGCTCGAGCATCTCCGCCAGCAGGTGCCCTCCCTCACCGACCTTCAGTTCCACCGCGAGCTCACCAGCCTGATCAACCGCCTGCGCGATGCTCATACCCAGTACTCCGGCCCGCACACCATCGCAGGCGCTGTCGCCACACTGCCGTTTCTCGTGGAAGCCTGGGGACCGGTGAATGAGTCACGCTATGTGGTCAGTAAGGTCAGCGACGGGCGCCTGATCGACGATCCCCACTTCGAGCCCGGCGTGACCCTGACATTCTGGAACGGAATTCCGTTTGATCGCGCCGTGGACATGCACGCGGAGACCGAGACCGGCGGCCGGCCGGATGCGCGGCAGGCGCGCGCACTCGAGTCAATGACGTTCCGCTCTCTGGAGTACGGCCCCCCTCCCGATGAGCACTGGGTCGATATCAGCTATGTCGATCTGCAGAACAAGCCGCGGGAAATACGGCTCCCCTGGCGCGTGGTCTGCCCCAACCGTGCCCCCGCCGCCAGCCGCCCGGGGACCGCACGGATGCGCCGCGGCATCGATCCCGCTGCCGAGGCAGTCCGCCGCGCCAAAAAAATGATGTTCAACGCGGCTCTCTGGAACAGGGAGCGGAGATCGGCTCAGGCGCGCGCCGCCGGCGTCTCGCTCACTGAGAAATATGCGGACTTTCTCACCGCCAAACCGGTAGGCAGGAACAAGTTCGGCTATCTGCGCATCTGGAGTTTCGATGTCGATGACGATCAGGGTTTCATCCAGGCGGCCATCCAGCTTCTGAGCGGCCTGCCCAATCGCGGCCTGATCATCGACCTGCGCGACAACCCCGGAGGCTTCATCTGGGCCGCCGAACGCATGCTGCAATTGTTCACTCCCAATCCCGTCTACCCGACGAAATTCGCACTCCGCGCGACCCCCCTCACGGCGGCGATGTCGGCGGCACGCTTCAACCAGGAAGAGCTCGGACCTTGGGCGGACTCCCTCGCGGCGGCGCCAGCCACCGGAGAGCCGTATTCCACTCATTTGCCCATCACCAGCTTTGAGCAATGCAACGATATCGGACAGCATTACGGCGGACCGGTGGTCGTGGTTGTCGACGCGAATACCTATTCGTCCGGTGACCTGTTCACCGCGGGGATTGCGGACAATCGCATTGGCACGGTGGTCTGTGTCGGCGAGGCCACCGGTGGCGGCGGAGCCAACGTCTGGACGTCGGACGATCTCGCCGCTGCCATGAACCCCGCCGGATACCCTCTGCCCGCTCTCGCCCGCGGTGCAAACTTCACCATGGCGATGCGCAGGGCCGTCCGTACCGGAGACGCCGACGGCGTTCTGATCGAGGATTCCGGAATTGCCGGCCGCTCTTACTCGATGACGGAACGCGACGTTTTCGCCGGTAACAAAGACCTGATCGACTTCTGCTGCCGGCTTCTCGAAGCGCAGCCGTCTACGCAACTGGAAGTCGCGCGGCGCGCTGGCGTCCTGGCCATCACTACGCAGGGACTGGACCGGATCGATATTTACAGCGACGGTCATCCCGCGCTCCCCGGCATGCAAGTGAAGCGCGATGGCACAATTCGCGTGAAGCTCCCGGGCGGCGCCGGCGCGCTCGAAGTCGTCGGTTATAGCGAAAACACCATGCGCCAGCGTCGCCGTTTGCCCGCTCCTTGATCGGTCTGCCCCTGTGACTCTTTCGCCGGCAATTCCAAGGCCCGATAACAAAGCAGCATCATCCAAGTCAATAATTTAAAGCCGGCAGGCACGTCTCGAAGAATGGGCGGACCGCTTACACCCAGCACGATTCCGATGCGCCAGGAACGGCTGGCTCGATCCAAACCTCCCAGGGCGGAAAAGCCGTGGGAGGCGTGGGCGCGGGCGGCGACAGCGGATTCGGCGGCAAGACATCGAGCGGCGACATGTACGCTGGCCACGACGGCAACGTCTACAAAAACACCGGCTCCGGATGGCAGAAGTACGACAACGGTTCGTGCAACTCGGTGAACCCTCCCAGCCAGCAGCAGGCCTCCGGCGCCACTCCGTCACAACCCCGACCGGAAGGTACCGGTGCCGCGCAGCGAGGTTCCTTTCACGGAGTGGGCGGCAGCCGGATGCAAAGCCTCCAGAGCGAGGCTGCAAACCGGCTGAGTGCCCTTTCCAGCACCGGTGCGGCTATTTCTTCTTCTCACCCCCCGAGCGGTCGATCACCTCCGCCACCACATCCGATACCGACTGGAACACAATCTGCGAATCGTAACTCTTCATGTAGCCGAACCCCACCGGTCCGCCTTCCACTGCGTCCTTGTCGCCTTTTTGAATGTGCTCGAACCGCCCCACCAGCGTGGCCGTCACCTTATACAGCGGACACCTCGAGCAGATCGCCCCGTCTTTCGGCTTGTACTTCTTCTCCAGCGATTCCCGCAGCTTCTGGTACTGGCGATCTTCCCTCAGGCCCGCGTTCGCCTCCGCTCCCTCGGCAAGATCCGTCCCGGCAAGCCAGACATACACGGAGCACGTGTCATCCCGAACCAGGGTCGTCTGCAGCCCTGTCTGTACTGTGGCCCGAACCTCGACCGCCTTGCCCTGGAACCGCCCCGGTGAAGCGGCCAACTCGCAGAGAGTGGTGCGGATTGGTGCCCCCTGTCTGGAACTCCCGTCGCCCTCCGCTCCGCTGGCGCCCGGTACGCCAACCGCAAATGTAAAGCCCCCCACCGCCGTCAGGAGGACAATCCAATCCATGCGCTTCATTGGTTGCCAGCCTTCTCACCTGTCCATTTCCACTCGATCGGAGGCCCGCTCCGCAACCGGACGGCCGGCCTCCGCGTACATCTCAAAACGTCAACTTCAGGCCGCCCTGTATCTCACGCGAGTTCAGAACTCCCACCGGGGCGCCGAACCGCAGCTGCGGGCTTGGCGCGACCGACAAGCTCGGGTTGCCCCACAGCGTCCCGATCTCCGTGACGTTCATATGGTTGAACAGATTGAACGCGTCCACCGAA
>DATJYW010000192.1:0-23385 GCA_035499435.1 Candidatus Acidiferrales bacterium
CCGTCGCGCGCGGCGATGATGTCGCCCGCGATCTGGTCGCGCAGAAACTGATCGTAAGGCTGGTCCTTGTTGAATGCTGCGATCACCCAGTTGCGGTATCGATACATCGAGGGAACGGGAAAGTCCGAGTTGTCGCCGGAGGTATCGGCGTAGCGGACCACGTCCAGCCAATGACGCCCCCAGCGCTCCCCGTATTGTTGCGAGGCGAGCAGTCGGTCGACTACCTTCTCGAATGCTCTGGGTGAGGTGTCCTTGAGGAACGCGTCGACCTCGTCGGGAGTTGGCGGAAGGCCGGTGAGGTCATAGGTAGCGCGGCGGAGCAGTGTGAGCTTCGAAGCGCGCGGCTGAGGCGTCAGAGCTTCCTGGTCCAGCCGGGTTTTGACAAAGGCATCGACGGGAGACGACCACTCAGGTGAAGTAACCTGCGGCGGCTTCGGATCCTGCACCCGCCGGAAGGACCAGTGCTGCCGCGCTTTCTCCCAATCCATGAATGAGGTCGGGCCGGCCGTGCCATCGGTCCGTGGATCGGGCGCGCCCATTTGAATCCACTTCGCGATGTGCTCGATCTCGTCCTGGGCGAGTTTCCTGCCCGGAGGCATCTTGAGATCGGGCCTGCTGCCGAGCACCGCGCCCAACAGCACGCTTTGCTCCGGCTTCCCCGGGATGATTACACGAAGCGTGCCCTCGCGCGTATCGAGGCGCAGTCCCGCCATCGGTTTGTCGAGTTTGGCGCTATGGCACTGGTAGCAGTTGGCGGCAAAGAGGGGACGAATGTGGGTCTCGAAATACGCGACGCCCTCTGGAGCGGGCGTGGGCTGCGCCCACAGAACAGCGGGCAACAGACAAAGGACAAATGTACGCATTCCCCTCCGGCGTGCTGCATACAGTATATCCCCGGCGGGCTGAAGCCCTCCAGCATTACGCGCCGGCTTTGGCCACACCCATCACGGGCTCGAGTGCCGCGAGCACGAAACTGGCCTCACCCTTCATCGGGATGAACTGATACGTCTCGTGCACCCCGGTCTGCGGAACGGAATTCGGACCGGAGTGTGTCGTGACAATGGCATCCGTACCGAATGACCTGTGGTCGCCGACGGCTGTCAGGGTAATCGCCGGGATCAGAACGCTGAACGAAGTTGAGCCCGAGTCGATGGTAAGGTTAATCGTCACGGTAACCAAGGTGCCGATCTCGCTGTTTAGCGTGCGGATTTGTGACCCACTGAAGTGTCGCGTCGGACCGGTCCCCAGCGTGAGGTTCAGGACCGGCTGGCCGATAAAGCTGGTAGTCTCGTAATCGACCTTGGTTTTTCCGTCGCTGCTTTGCAGGAGGAATCGATTCGGTTGAAGGTTCGCCATATCGAAGTCCTTTCGGGCCTACTCTACCCTCACGAGGATTGTAGGTCAATTACTAAATGGATCTTCAGTCTGTAACCAGACGCCTGAATGATCGAAAAGACACATCACTAACCCCGCTGAACGATACGAAACGCTTCGCGGATCAAGGCGCCTAACTGCTCGTCATCCACCTTTGCCAGTTCTACTCCCACCCAGCCGGACACACCCACGTATGGTGGCCGGAAATACGTATCCGGCGCCTCTTCGATCAGCGCCGCCTGCACACCCGGAGCCGCCGGAAGCCATGCGGCCACGTGCCCGTCGGCATGGTGATTGTCGACGAACATGGCGAACACGCGCTTCGGCGTGAAAAACGTCGGCGCGCCGTGAGACAACTTCTCGGTGATTCCTGGAATGGAGAAGCAGATCTTGCGCACGCGGCCGAGTTGCCTTCCCTTGTCGAGCTTCGGGGCCGGGCCGGTCCTCGGGCCAGCCTTCTTCTTTGCCATTCCATCATTTTCCACCTTAAAGTTAATGTTGTCCGCGGCCGATATGTGAGCATGCAGCAACGGAGCGAGCCGCGCTACGCAGCCGACCAGGCGGTTTGGATCACGGTCTTCGGTAAGGTGGAAACCCGAATTCTCGGGTGTATTCGCAACGCTTCCGGCCGGGGGCTGGGCCTGGAAGTCGGAGAGCCTATCGCCCCAGGTACTCCCCTGAAGGTCGAAATACCGGACGGATTCCTTCTGGGCGAGGTCATCTACTGTCATTCACGGGACAGCCGCTTCTACCTCGGAGTGGAATTGGAGCAGGCGCTTTATGGCTTGGCCGAACTGGCCCGACTAATGAACGAGTCCCCAGAGCCGGCACACCCACGAGAAAGCCGCGCTTAGTAAAATATTCAGAGCGTGGCTCAGAGTTCGACCGCTCCCCAGAAATTCAGTGCCGCCCTGGATGCATTGATCGCGTCCGTAAAGCGCGATCGCTCGATCCTCGCCGCGATCCTGTGCGGCAGCCTCTCGCACGATACCGTATGGGACAAGTCCGATATCGACCTCGTGCTCGTCACCATTGATGATAAAAAGCCGGCCGATGAGGGCCTCGCGCTGTTCGCGGACGGCATCAACGTCCACGCCATGATGATGCCGCGGGCGGAGTTCCGCAGGACCGTGGAAGGCTCCATCCGCAATGGCTTTGCCCACTCGTTCCTGGCCAAGGGCCGCCTGCTTTACACGCACGATGAGACCATCGCCGCACTGTGCGAACAGCTCCACGTGATCGGCGAGCGCGATCTGCAAGTGCAGCTTCTGAATGCGGCCGGCGGCGCGCTGCCGGCGGTCTACAAGGCGCACAAGTGGCTCCGCACGCGCGGCGATCTCGAGTACACGGCGCTCTGGATTCTCTGGGCCGCCAATGGGCTGGCGAAGATCGAGGTGCTGAGCGCGCGCCTGCTAGCCGATCGTGAGGTGCTGCCGCAGGCGATGAAGCTGAATCCGGAGTTCTTCAAAATCATCTACAGCGACCTGCTGAATACGAAGAAGACCGTGAAGAGCGTGCAGGCGGCCCTGTCGGCGATCGACGATTACCTGGCGCGGCGCTCGCCCGAGCTGTTCGGCAGTGTGATCGACTACCTGCGCGAAGTGGGCGAGGCGCGCTCGGCCACTGAGATCGACGATCACTTCCGGCGCAACTACGGCATCGGGAGCGTGATCGGGGTGTGCGAATACCTCTCCGACCAGGGGCTGATCGGCAAGACCGGTCTGCCCGTTCGGCTGACCAGGAGGAGCAGCGTCAACGTGGAGGAACTGGCATTTTTCCATTCCAGTGAGGCACCCGATGAGTGGTAAAGCCCTCGCCACGCCCAGGCCCGCGCCGCGGAGCACCATCGCGATTCAGGGCGCACGCGTCCACAACCTGAAGAACATCTCGCTCGAGTTGCCGCGCGACAAGCTGATCGTGGTCACGGGCCTCTCAGGATCGGGCAAGTCGAGCCTCGCGTTCGACACCATCTACGCCGAAGGCCAGCGGCGCTACCTGGAATCGCTTTCGAGCTTCGCCAAGCGGTTCGTCTCGCAGGTGGCCAAGCCCGATGTCGATTTCGTCTTCGGCCTCTCGCCCGTGATCTCGATCGAGCAGAAGACCATCGGGAGCAACCCGCGCTCCACCGTCGGCACCATGACCGACATTGCGAGTTACCTGAACCTGCTGTTTGCCACCATCGCCGAGCCGCATTGCCCTCGCACCGGCGAGCCGGTACCGAGCCAGACACCGAACCAGATCCTCGAGGCGATCCTCTCGCTGCCGGCGGGCGCAGAGGTCGAGCTCCGCGCTCCGGTATTCAAGGTCTACGGCGAGGAGTTGGACTTCGTCTTCACGGAAGTTCGCAAGAAGGGCTGCCGGCAGGTCGTGATCGACGGGAAGCGCGTGGATATTTCCGACCAGCTCTCGATTGACGAAGACGACGTCCGCGATATGGATGCAGTGGTGGACCGCTTCGTCACGGGCCCCGCGCACGAGAAGGCGATCAAAGCGGGGATCGCCGCCACGCTGCTGGTGGGCGACGGGTTGATGCGGGTCGAGGTGATGAAGGGTGCGAGCAAGGCTGACGCGGCGCGCTTCTACAAGGGCCTGTGCAGCGCGACGCATCACCTGGTCTACGGCGGAATCGAACCCGAATACTTCATGTTCAACAACCCGGAGAGCGCGTGCCGGACGTGCGGCGGACTCGGAGTCCACAAGATTACACACCCGGACCTGCTGGTCCCGGATCCGAAGCGCAGCCTGCGCGGCGGGTGTTTCGTGAAGGAGGCGTATAAGTACAACCCCGACACTTGGGACGGCCGCGTTATGTACAGCCTCTCGAAGATGTTCGGGTTCTCGCTGGATACTCCGTGGGACAAGCTGCCGGAAACGGTGCGCCACACCATCCTTTACGGGCTGGAAGGAAAGAAGCTGGCGACGTCGATCCCGCCGGACGCCAAGGTCCGGCGGGACGAATTTCAGGGACACGAAGTCGGCTTCCACGGAATCGCGCGGCGAATCGAGCGCCATTACCGCCGCTACCGGCAGCGCGGCGAAGCCAGTTCGGGTATGGAAGCGTGGCTGGACAAGGTGATGGTGGAGCGTACCTGCCCCGACTGCAAAGGCGCGCGCCTTCGCGCCACCCGTCTGCTCTTCACCATCGCCGGCAAGACCATCCACGATGTGGGCAGCCTCCACTTCGATGAGCTTTACAGCTTCTTGGGGACGCTGAAACCATCCGGACGCGGCAGCGACGCGGGCCGCCAGGTGCTCAACGAAATCCGCGGGCGGTTGAAGCTGCTGCTCGGCATCGGCCTGGATTACCTGAATCTCAACCGCCGGTCGGGGACGCTCTCCGGCGGAGAATCGCAGCGCATCCGGCTTTCGACACAGATCGGCTCGGGCTTGATGGGCATGTTGTACGTTCTCGATGAGCCCAGCATCGGACTCCATCCCAAAGACAACGTCAAGATGATCGCCACGCTCGAGAGGCTACGCGATATCGGCAACACGGTAATCGTGGTGGAGCACGATGAGGACACGATCCGCGCGGCGGACCATATCGTCGAGATGGGGCCAGGGCCGGGCGTCCATGGCGGGGAGGTCGTGGTGCAAGGGACGCTGGGCGACGTGATGGCATCCAAGGCATCGCCGACCGGGCAGTTCTTCTCCGGAAAACGCGGCATCGCGGCTCCCAAAAAGCGCCGCAAGGGCACCGGCAAGAGCCTGGTCGTACGCGGCGCCCGGGAAAACAACCTGAAGAGCGTGGATGTCGTCTTCCCCCTGGGCAAGCTGGTGGCGATCACCGGCGCGTCGGGCTCGGGCAAGAGCACTCTGATCAACGAGGTTCTGTACAAGGCCCTTTGGAAGCGCATGGTGGACACGCGCACCCTCCCCGGCGATCACGACTGCGTCGAGGGCGCCGACCATGTTCACAAGGTGGTGAACATCGACCAATCACCCATCGGCCGCAACAGCCGTTCGAACCCGGCGACCTACATCGGCTTCTACGACACGATTCGCGAGCTGTTCGCGCGCGCGCCTCTGTCCGTCGAGCGCGGATACAAGTCCGGACGATTCAGCTTTAACGTGAAGGGTGGCCGGTGCGAGGAGTGCCAAGGCGAGGGCGTGATCACCACACAGCTTTATTTCATGCCGGACGTGGAGGTGACCTGCGGCGTGTGCAAGGGCGCGCGCTTCGGCGCCGAAACGCTCGAGGTAGCGCTGCGCGGCAAGACCATCACTGACGTGCTCAACATGTCCGTCGAGGAAGGCGTGACGTTCTTCGCGGACGAACCCACGGTGAGCAAGAAGATCGAAGTGCTGGCCGATCTCGGACTCGGATACCTGACGCTGGGCCAATCCGCCACCACGCTCTCCGGAGGCGAAGCGCAGCGGATCAAGATCGCTGCCGAGCTTTCGAAGCTCCAGCGGTCGAAGCACACGCTCTACATCCTGGACGAGCCGACCACCGGCCTGCATCTGGCGGACGTGGAGCGCCTTCTGGAGTGCCTGAACCGCCTGGTGGACGCGGGCCACACTGTGCTGGTGATCGAGCATCACCTGGACGTGATCAAGACCGCGGACCACGTGATCGATCTCGGTCCCGAAGGCGGACATGCCGGGGGCGAGGTGGTGATCACAGGCACGCCGGAAGAAGTAGCGGCATGCAGGGCATCGTACACGGGCCGGTTTTTGAAGGCGCGGCTGGCACCTTGAGAAAAAAAAGACCGGGCGTCACGGAGGAAGGACGCCCGGTCATCAAGTTACCTGAAATCCGCCTCGGAGGGTTGCGGATTGCAGGCTGTGGAGGAGCTTGTTACGCCAACAGGCCGCCGTGGCCGAGGCAGGCGATTTCCCAGCCGGTTACATGGTACCGGGCCAACAGCGGCGGCAAAATCAAATCCACTACGTTCGGCTTGGCGGAGCGGAAACAGCCAGGAGCCGAAATAATCGGGACCTCATCCTTGTACGACAGCAGGAGCAAATTTCCGGGCTCGACCGGTGCCAGGAACCGCTCGACCTGCCCGCCGACCCTCATCATGGCCTGACCGACCACATCTTCGGGACCGGCCGGCGCGGTGGTCGAAGCAACCAGAATCACGCACGGCTTACTTCGTAAGAGATGTTGTAGGCAGCGGCCGACAGAATTCTCATCTTCTGTGCAAGCCAGTACAAAATTCGCGTTGACGCCGAACCGCTCGAGGCGCTGGCGCATGATATTTTCAAACAACTGGCGCGCGCGCTCACCGCTGACCGGATCAGTGTAGAGAACTCCGACAGTCGGGTTGCGCACGGGCCGCGCCTGGAGGATCGGGCCACGGTCTTTGAGGATACCGATCACCGCATCCAACTGCTCCTTGGCTACGGCGAACGGCGCGCTTTTCACGGTGGCAATGCGCTGGCCGGCGACCGCATAGCTGAAATTCAGCGACGTCGCGATCACCACGCTCGCAGGGCAGTTGATCTGCTTGAGCAACTCGTCATCCACCAACACACAGCAGTTTTCTGTGGCGAGAAGATTCGCGCGCCCGCCGGCTGCCAGACGGATTTCGAAGCTGCCGCAACCCATCTCGCTAGCTACCGCGCAAACGGCATCGTCCTCGCCAACCTCGCCGTCTTCCAGCTCGGTGACCCAGATGGTTTCCATGCCCTCGGACTCCAACACGCGAACGTCTTCGTCGCTGATGACATGTCCCTTGGCCAATAACTTCTTCCCACCCGGCCGGAAAACGGTGCAGCAAAGGACCCGACCAGTTGAGGATTTCACATCAACCGTTTGCGCTCTCATGTCTGCCTCACAAGAAGTAGGATCTGGAATCTGAATTTAGGGCGTTCAAATCCTAAATCCGATTCTATGCTGAAAGTCTTGAAAATGCGTGGATTTTCTCTGCGGTCTTTTGTGGGTGCAGGCGTAGTCCCTCCCTTTGGGGGGAATTCCTACTCCTTGCGCGGCGTCGGAATCTGAATGAACTCGTCTTGGGGGGTAATCATGGCTTGCCCCCACGGGTGCGGCTGCGCTTCTGCCCAATGATCGGGGCGCAGAATTCGTAAAACAGCGATTTCATCGCATGCCTGAAACTTGGGACAGCGTACGCAATCCTTCCAGGCTTTAAGCGGCAGGGCGCCACGCTCGACAACTTCGAACCCAACTTTGTTGAAAAATTCAACAACGTAGGTGAAGGCAAAGACCGCATCGAGCTCGTAGGCATTGGCCTCATCGACCAAGGCCTCAATCAGTCTCCGCCCTGCTCCGTGGCTCTTGGCGCCTTCGTGTACCGCGAGGGAGCGGATCTCGGCGATGGTCGGGCTGTAGAAGTGGAGGGCGCCGCAGCCGAGGAAACGGCCGTCCAGATGGACCACGGAGAAATCACGAATGGCCTCGGACATCTCGAACTCCGTGCGCGGCAGCATGATTCCTTTGGCAGCATAACCGTTGATCAGGTCGAGGATCGGGGGGATATCCCCCATAAGTGCCTTGCGCACGCTGAGCCGCCGGCCGGCTCCGGGCCGTTCGATGAAATCGTCGGCTTGGACACTGCTGATCATCGAGTCACCATCCTGGTGCCGAGTCCGTCCCCGGCGAGAATCCGTTCGAGCACGTTAGCGGATGCGCCGGGCGCGATTCGCACCTGCCCGACTCCACCCGCGAGCGCTGCCACTGCGGCTTCGAGCTTGGCTTGCATCCCTCCCGTGGCCACGCCGTCCGCGATGAGCTGCCGGCTTTCGGCGGCGGTGAGGACGGAGCGAACCTGCTTGGAGGCGTCCATCACGCCTTCGACATCGGTAAGGAAGACGAGCTGCCCGGCTCCGAACGCTGCCGCGCACGCGACCGCCATCTGGTCGGCGTTTACATTATAGATGCGGCCGCGGCGATCGCCGGCTACGCAGGCCACGACAGGAAGGAATCCGTTTGCCGTGAGCACGTTGAGCAGCGCCGGGTTGGCGCCGGTCACGCGGCCCACCGCGCCAAGCTCGGGAGACATCTGTTCGGCCTCGGCAAGCAGGGCGTCGATGCCGGAGAGCCCGACCGCGAGCGCGCCTGCACGGTTGAGGCTGGCAACAAGTTCGTGGTTCACGGTGCCGGCGAAGACTTTGAGAACGGCATCGAGGGTTTCGGGCGTGGTGACGCGAAGGCCATTCACGAAGCGGCTATCAATGCCGCGCTCGGCGAGGTAGCGAGTCATCTGCTTGCCGCCGCCGTGCACGACGGTGATCTCGTGGCCGCACGCGCAAGCGGCAGCGATTTGTGCCGCGAGGCTCTCGCGGGATTCGGCACCGTCGAGGAGCGTGCCGCCGAGCTTGACCAGCAGCTTCACAGCAGCGCCTCGGTTTCCGGGTACCCCAGCATGAGGTTCATGTTCTGCACCGCCTGGCCGGCGGCGCCTTTCACCAGGTTGTCGATGGCGCTGACCACGACTGCGCGGCCGGTTTTGGGGTCGAAAGTGACGCCGATGTCGCAGAAGTTGGTGCGAGCGACGGCGCGGAGGTCGGGGACCTGCCCGGCGTGGTACAGGCGAATGAACGGCTCGGCGGCGTAGCGATTTTCGTAGATGGCGAGGAGGTCTTCGGCGCTGGAGACAGCGGTACGGAAGTAGATGGTCTCGAGGATGCCGCGATCGAGCGGGAGAAGCTGAGCGGTGAAACTGAATTCGCGCTCTTCAAGGCCGGAGATCTGGAGGACCTCAGGCACATGTCGGTGCTTGAGAATCGAATAGGCGGAGAAGTTTTCGGTGACCTCGCAGAAGCTGGTCTTCAGGCTGGGCTTGCGCCCGGCGCCGCTGACGCCGCTCTTGGCGTCGCAGATGACCCCGGCGGAGCGGTCGATGACGCCAGCTTCGACGAGGGGGCGGATGGCCAGGTTGGCGGCGGTAGGATAGCACCCGGGGTTTGCGATCAGGCGGGCCGTCGCGATGGCCGACCGGCAGAATTCAGGCAGGCCGTATACGGCTTCGACAAGGAGGGCCTGCTGGGTGTGAGGTTCCTTGTACCAAGTCGTGTAGTTTTCAGGCGTACGGAGGCGGAAGGCGCCGCTGAGATCGATGACACGGGCTCCCGCGGCGAGCATGGCGGGCGCCAGTTCCATGGAGACGTCGGCGGCCGTTGCCAGGAAAACGACTGCAAGTTGATGCTGCTGAACGGCTTCGGGCGTGCAAGGGATGCAGGCCGGCTGATGCGTGCGGCGAATGGCGAAGGTATGCGCGCCGTCCTCACGGTGCTCCATCAGGTACGGGGTGACGGAGGGATGGCGGGGCAGGATACGGAGAAGCTCGGCGCCGCTATAGCCGCGGAAGCCGACGATGCCGATTTGCTGCATGTATAATTATTCGCTCTGATGAATAATATACCACACATTGGCAGGCGCCGTTAGGTTACCAACGGACGGGGGCTAGCCAGTCTAGCGGGCCTTCGCCGATTGGCGCTCCTGGAGGCGCATCGGGAGCGGGCATGGGGCGCATGGGGTCGGCGGGGCGATCGAGGAAGCGCTTGATGTCGGCGGCCAGGAGCAGGCGCTGGGCTTGCTCGGGTTCGTTTTGCACGGCTTCGCTGCGGAGGCGCGCGGCCAGCTTGCCGAGCTTGAAGGCGGCGATGGCGCGGACCTGGCTGTTCGGGGCGCCGGTGGCGAGCCACATCACGCGGTCCACCAGGACGCGCTCTTCGGCGCGGCGGACTTCGGCTTCATAGGGCGTCGCAGCGGGAGCGTCGAAAGTCGCTTTGGTGAGGCGGTCGATCACCTCTTCCAGGCCGGGAAGCGTGGGATCGACGGCGTGTTGGGCCACCATGCGGGCGGCGCGGTCGAGTTGCAGAGTGAAGCCGATGGTCACGTCGGCGGCGACGGTGGCGGGGCTCAACGGGTCGAAGCCGTCGCCAGTCGTACGCGGGAAGAGTTCGCGATGCCGGCCGAATCCTGGCGGTCGCGGGGGAATAGCTTCGAGCACCTGCCTGGGCACGGTCAGCTCCGAGGGCTTGAGGGTGGCGGCGAGCGCGTCGAGGGCCTTTCGCTGATTGGCTGCGGTTTCCCATTTGACGGGGACGCGCTGATCGCCGCGCATGGCGTAAATGAAGTCCTGGCCGCCGACCATGGATGCGGTGGATTCGACCGTGTAGCGGTGGTACATGAAGATCGGCACGAGCGGCTCTTCGATGGTGGCCATGGGCGCGCCGTTGCGGATGGTGCGTTCGCCCAGCCGGTTGAGCGCGGCGCGGCGAATCTTCATGATGCGGTTCAGCTCGTCGGCCTGATTGACGCCGTTCGACCACTGGTCCACGCGCGGATGAATCTCGGTGTCCTGGTTGGTCATGTAGCGGAGGTCCTTGTCCCAGGCCTCGTTGAGGATATTGGACAGCTGCGCGGCCTCGTCACCCTTCGGCAGCACGCGGTAGCCGTAGTTGATGGCCACTTTGTCCCACTCGCCGATATGGGCGGGGTAGGCGGCGGAGATATCGACGGTGCCGTCGTCGCGCAGCTTTTCCTGCGGGTGCGGATAGTCCATCACCGAGATCCAGCCCTGCGAGCTGTCGTAGTAGTTGTGGCCGAGGCCGAGGGTGTGACCCACTTCGTGCGCGGCGAGCTGGCGGATGCGCGCAAGGGCGGTCCGGTAGAGGAGCTCGGGCTTCTCGTTGCCGGTGGTGTAGGGCGAGAGGAGACCTTCGAAGATGAGGTAATCCTGCCGGTCGCGGAGCGAGCCGAGCGTGACGGTGGCCTTAATGATCTCGCCGGTGCGCGGATCGGCGACGGTGGCGCCGGTGCTCCAGCCGCGGGTGGAGCGGTGCACCCAGTTGATCATGTTGTAGCGGATGTCCATCGGGTCGGCACCGTCGGGGAGGACGGCGACTTGGAAAGCATTGCGGAACCCGGCGGCTTCGAAGGCCTGGTTCCACCAGCTCGCGCCCTCGACCAGCGCTTTGCGGACGTCCTCGGGAGCTCCGGGATCGACCCAGTAACGGATGGGCTTTACAGCCTCGCTGATTTCGGCGGCAGGGTCCTTCTTCTCCAGGCGGTGGCGGCGGAGGTACCGCTTTACCATGGGCTCGCCGATGGGCACGCTGTAGTCGACGTAGGCGAGGCCGCCGTAGCCGGCTCGCGGATCGTCGTACCGGGGCTGGTAGTTATCGTCGGGGAGTTCGACGAGCGAGTAGTGTTCGCGGAGGGTGACGGCGTCAGCGGTCGGGGTGACGGAGGCCACGGTGCCGGAGAAAAGGCCGCCTCCGAAACCGCCGCGCCCGCCGCGCCCGCCTGCTGCTGCGCCCGCGGCGCCCGCGATGATCGGCGTACTGACCACGATGGGCGGCGGGCCCTGGCTCGGACCGCCGCCGAAACCTCCGCGGCCGGCGGGTTCGTTGCTGAACGTCACGGTAATTTCGATCTCGGTGTTTTTGGGGAAGGCCTTGGTGCGCGGCAGGTAAACCGCGGTTCGGGTGCGGTCCACGCGATAGGCCGCGGTGCCGATTCCGCCCAGTGAGCCGGCCGCGCCATGGCCGTCGCGCAGGAAGAAGTCGGTGGCGTCGACCAGCACGTGGCCGTTGCTCTCGGCGGCGACCGTGAACCCCCAGAGAATGCTCTTGGCAAAGGAATCCGCCACGCTGCGGCGCTCGGCGGGATTGTCGCTGGAGGAACGGAATGATTCGTTCCCCTGTACGAGCAGAACGCGCGGTCCGACGCGTTGGAAGGAGACGACCTTACCGCCGCCCTCCTGGCCACGATCGAGGCCGATGTCGTTCGAGCCGAGGCCCGCGGCGATACCAGTGGCGAAAAGAAATTCGGTATTGAACCACGGGATCTCCAGGAACAGGCTGCCGGTACGTTCGTCCCAGTAGATCGGGAAATAGCCGTCCATTTTCTGCATGGCGCCGGTGCGCTGTTCGATGGTTGGGATCTGCGCTGGCGGGTTAGCGCCGCCGCCTTGTCCGCGGCCGCCTTGCTGCGCGCCGAGCATGCCTGCGAAGACCAGCGGTACAAGAATCGAATAGGTGATTGAGGTTCGAGACATCCATCTCTCCCTTAGGAGTACATTGTAGTCATGTCGTGCCGCATCTTGCTGCTGATGATCGTTCTGCCGGTGTTGTGGGCGCAAGACTCGTGGCAGCCGATGTTCGACGGCAAGACGCTGAAGGGCTGGAAAGAGACGCCTTTCGGCGGCCGGGGCTCGGTGAAGATCGAAGACGGCGCGATCATCCTGACGCCGGGCGCGGGATCGATGACGGGCATCAACTGGACCGAGGATTTTCCGAAGGCCAACTACGAAGTTCGCATGGAAGCGGCACGGCTTCAGGGCAACGATTTCTTCGCGGGCATAACGTTTCCGGTGTTCAAGAGTTTCTGCTCGTGGATCAACGGCGGCTGGAACGGCAGGGTGGTCGGACTCTCGAGCCTGGATGGCTACGATGCTTCCGAGAACGAGACCTCGACGCGGTTCGACTTCGAGAAAGGCCGCTGGTACAAGTTGCGGCTGCGAGTGACGGACGAAGAGATCGCGGCCTGGATCGACGACGAGATGGTGGTGGACTTCGCAGTCGGGACGCGGGAGATCGACTTGAGATACGGAGAGATCGAGCTCTCGAAGCCGTTCGGCATCGCGGCGTACCGGACGCAGTCAGGGCTGCGGAAGATCGAGTACCGAGCGCTGCGGTAGGCCGGGGCGGACGACGAACAAGGGAGAACTGACCGGCCGGAGCGCCTCGCGGTGGCTCCGGCCGGTCCTCGGCAGCGGCTCCACTCGCGGATGCGCGCCTGGGCGCTGCGGTCCGCAGCGGAGACTCTCGCCGGCGCTGCCGGTCAGCTCTCTTCCTTTTTCTGACGATACGATCATACACCCGGAAGCGGAGGAGTGTGTCCGTTTTTAATGTGGGGAGGCGGCCTAAGTATAAAAAATTCCAATTCGCTCCATAGAAAGTTCTATCTTTGAGGGCCGTAAACGGGCGGGGGACAATAATCTAAACTATCCGCTGCAAAGAGATCGGTCCCACGATGAAGCACCTCGCAAGAATTGGAGTGTTCGCGCTGCTGGGTTCGCCCGCAGTCCTTCTGGCCCAATCGGTGCCGGATCTCCCGACAAGGATTGCCGCGGTTGAGGCGGCGGCCAAGAGCGCGCAGAGCGCCGGCGATAACGCCTGGATGCTGGTGTCGTCCGCGTTGGTGCTGATGATGACCGCCCCGGGGCTGGCGTTGTTCTATGGAGGGCTGGTGCGGCGCAAGAATGTGCTGGGCACCATGATGCACAGCTTCATCCTGATGGCGGTAGTGACGGTGATCTGGGCGGTGGCGGGATACAGCCTTGCCTTCGGCGGATCTTCGCCGTTTGTCGGCAACTTCCAGTTCGCGCTGCTGGACGGGGTTGGCGCGGCGCCGAACGGCGATTATGCGCCGACCATTCCGCAGAACACCTTCATGGTTTATCAATTGATGTTCGCGATCATCACTCCGGCACTGATCTCGGGGGCGTTCGCGGAGCGCATCAAGTTCAGCGCGATGCTGGTCTTCACGGTGCTATGGAGCCTGATCGTGTACTTCCCAATGGCGCACATGGTATGGGGCAAGGGCGGGTTGCTGAACGCGTTCTCGGGCGGGAAAGTGGGCTGCTTCGATTTCGCCGGCGGGACCGTGGTGCACATCACCAGCGGGGTTTCGGCGCTGGTATGCGCGCTGTACCTGGGCAAGCGCGTGGGGTATCCGCAGATGGCGATGAAGCCGCACAATCTGGTCATCAGCACCATCGGCGCGGGGCTGCTGTGGGTGGGCTGGTTCGGATTCAACGCGGGCAGCGCACTGGCGGCATCGGGGCTGGCGTCGAGCGCGTTCGTGGCGACCCACTTTGGCGCGGCGGCGGCGGCGCTGGCGTGGATGTTCGTGGAGTGGCTCGACGCCGGCAAGCCGAGCGTGCTGGGCGCGATCTCGGGCTGCGTGGCGGGGCTGGTGGCGATAACGCCTGCGAGCGGATTCGTCAAGGCATTCCCGGCGCTGCTGATCGGTGTGGCGGCCGGTGTGGTGTGTTACTTCATGGTGACGCGCGTAAAGCGCAAGTTCGGCTATGACGACGCGCTGGACGCTTTCGGCGTACACGGCGCGGGCGGAACGCTGGGCGCGATCCTGACGGGCGTGTTCGCGACCAATCTGATCAACGACGGCCTGAAGGATGCATCCGGCAAAGTGCTGCCGATGGGACTGGTGGACGGCAACGCTTCGCAGGTGGGGAACCAGCTTGTGGGATGCGTAATTGCGTGGGTGCTGGCGATCGTAGGAACGCTGATCATTTTGAAGATTGTGGATGCCACGATCGGCGTGCGGGTCACGAAGGAACAGGAGATCGAGGGGCTGGATACCAGCATGCACAACGAGGAGGGGTATATATTCGAGGCGTAGCAGCTGTCAGCTATCAGCTCTCAGTCTTCAGCTTGTCAGCCTCTGTCTTCGGAGGAGGAATTAAGCTGATAGCTGAAGCTGATGGCTATCAGCTGATCGCTGAAAGCTCAATATGAAGAAGATCGAAGCCATTATCCAGCCGTTCAAGCTCGACGACGTCAAGGAAGCCCTGAAGGGTATCGGCATCGACGGGATGACTATAACCGAAGTGCGCGGGCATGGGCGCCAGAAAGGCCACAAAGAGGTGTACCGCGGGCAGGAGTACAATGTCGACCTGCTGCCCAAGGTGAAGCTCGAGCTGGTAGTGCCGTCCGGGCGTTTCGACGAGGTCATCAAGGTTCTCACGAGCGCCGCACGGACCGGGAAGATCGGCGACGGCAAGATATTCGTCTTCGACGTGGCCGAAGCCATCCGGATCCGCAACGATGACCGCGGCGAATCTGCCCTCTGACGCCAACCTGGCGAACATCCAGCGGGAATTCCTGGCGACGGGCGATGCGCTGACCGCACTGGCCGAGCGAACTGCGCATGTGGACCGGCATGTGCTGGATGCCGCGGCGCGGTTTCTGCCCCCCACGGCAGCCGTGCTGGCGGTGGGCGGCTACGGGCGCCGGCAGTTATTTCCGTATTCCGATATCGACGTGCTGCTGTTGTTCGGCTCGGAGCGCGCGGCGGCGGACGCGAAGGAAGAGGTAGGCGCGTTCTTGCAGCACCTGTGGGACTTGGGGCTGCGTATGAGCCAATCAGTCCGGACGCCGGCGGAATGCACCGAGGTGCACAACGGCAATACGGAGCTGAACGTCAGCCTGCTGGACCAGCGCTTCCTGACGGGGGATCGCGGGTTGTACGCGGCGATGGCCGATAAGCTGCCGCGGTTCGTCCACGCCAATCGCGACGCGCTGGTTCGCAACCTGGCGCAATTGACGCGCGAGCGGCACGGCAAGTACGCGGCGACCATCTATCACCTGGAACCCAACGTCAAAGAGACTCCTGGCGGGCTACGCGATTACCAGCTCGTGTGCTGGCTGCAGCAGTTACGGGAAGGTGCGGCTGAGCCGGCATCCGAGCTGCGCGAGGCCTTCCGGTTCCTCGCTCGGCTGCGCACCTTTCTGCACTGCCAGAGCCGGCGGGACAACAACCAGCTCACCTTCGACGCGCAGGACGCGTTCGCGGATCACTGGCGCGGGGAGGACGCGGCGCACTGGATGCGCGACTACTACCGGCATGCGCGCGGGGTATACCGGACGGCGGTGAGGTCGCTGGAGAAGGGCGAAGAGCAATCGAGCTCGCTCTTTTCGCAGCTTCTGGACCGGCGGAGCAAGGCGTCAAGCGCGGATTTCAGCGTGCACCGGGAACGGATCCACTTCCGCGCGCCCCAGGGGCTGGACGTGGAGCCGGAACTGGTGCTGCGGCTGTTCGAGTTTGTGGCGCGCCATGGATATCGGCTGTCGGCCGAGTCGGAGCAGCGGATCGAGGCGCGCCAGGCGAAGATCCGCGATTATTTCCGGACGCCGATGGCGCGGTGGCCGGCAATTGCCGAGATCCTTTCACAGCCTCACGCGCCACTGGCGCTGCGCGCCATGCACGAGACGGGAGTGCTGGGGTCTTTGTTTCCCGAGCTGCAGGGCATCGAGTGCCTGGTGCTGCGCGACTTTTATCACCGCTACACGGTGGATGAACACACGCTGGTGACTGTGCAGAATCTGTGGGCTCTGAAGACGGCAGAGGAGGGCCCGCACAAGGGCTTCAGCGACCTGTTCGCCGAGGTCAAGGACGCCGCCGTGCCGGCCTTCGCATTGTTGTTTCACGATTCGGGGAAAGGCGCGGCGGGAGACGGCCACGTAGACGGGTCGGTGCGGCTGGCGCAATCGGCGATGGCACGCATCCTGGCGCCGGAGCAGGTGCGCCGCATGGTGGCCTTCCTGATCGAGCGCCACCTGGAGTTATCGGCGGCAATGCAATCGCGGGACGTATTCGATCCGCAGACGATCCGCGAGGTGGCGCACAGGGTAGAGACGGTGGAGCGGCTCAAGGCGTTGACGCTGGTCACGTACGCGGACATCAGCGCGGTGAATCCGAGCGCCATGACGGCGTGGCGCGCCGAGCAGCTCTGGCAGCTCTACCTCACGGTGTACAACGAGCTGACCCGGGAGCTGCAGGCGGAGCGGATCGAGAGTCTGCCCGCGGGGCCGCCTGAGCGCGTGGCGTTTCTGCAAGGCTTCCCGACGCGGTACCTGCGCACGCACACGGAGAGCGAGATCAGCGAGCACATGGCTCTGGAAGCGCAGAGCCGCAAGAAGGGCGTGGCAGTCGAGATTCGCCGTCTGGAATCGGCGTGGCAATTGACGCTGGTGGCGGGCGACCGGCCCGGGCTGTTCGCGGCGGCAGCGGGGACGATCTCGAGCTTCGGGATGAACATTCTCAAAGCCGAGGCGTTCGCCAACCGGCAGGGGCTGGTGCTGGACATGTTTATGTTCGCGGACCCCTCGCGGACGCTGGACCTGAATCCGCCGGAGGTGGACCGGCTGCGCACGACCCTGGAGAAGGTGCTGGCAGGGAAAGCGGATGTGAAGGAACTGCTGAAGAACCGGCCCAAGCCTGCGCCGCCGAGCCGGAAGGCGCGTATCCCGGCGCGGGTGCGATTCGACGGCGACGCAAGCGACACGGCGACGCTGATCGAGATCGTGGCCGAGGATCGTCCGGGACTGCTGTACGACGTGGCGACGGCGATCACGTCGAGGGAAGGGAACATCGAGGTAGTGCTGATCGATACGCAGGCCCACAAGGCGATCGACGTGTTCTACGTGACGGCAAACGGGGCGAAGTTGAGCGAGGATCGGCAAACTCCGATGCGTCAGGCGGTGGAAAGCGCGCTGGCGGGATAGCGGCGCTATTCGATCACCAGCACCTCGTGATCGAGGATCGACGGTATCACGATCCGCGCCCAGCCGTTCGAGATGGCGGGCGCTGCAGCCTTGCCTGACACCAGCATGCGGGCGCTGCGCCCGCGGATGACGCCGGGCAGGCGGACAGCGAACTTCAGCGCTTCCGAGGGAACCAGGTCGTCATCGGTGACCGGCATTCGTCCGGTCGCGGTCAGGTTGACGACGTGTGCGATTATGCGGCCAGGCTGGGTGTAGAGGCTGCAATCGAACATGCCGCGGCCTTCCAACTGTAGCGGGATGTCGCCGTTCACCCCCCAGCGCACCAGATTGGCGAGCAGGGTTGCATGGTCCGGCAGATTGTCGCGCGCGTACAAGCGGTCGATTTCGGCCGGGAGAAACGCGATGCGGCCATTGAGCACGAGTCCGGGAATGTCGGTCTTCGGCTGGCGCATCCAGGACGTCTCGGGGGGGAGCACGGGGAAGGGCGGGATGAAGGTCAGTGGAACTGTGACGCCGCTTTCGAGCCGTAGAGGGGCGAGTGTTCCGCCGAACGGTAGGATGTCTGTCTCCTCGAATCCGCGCAGGACCGGGTGGCGCTGAGCGGCAGGGCGGGGCTCGCCGGCGATGTGAGGTCCCGCTACGCCGGCCCGCAGCTCGGGATCGAGACGAAGATAGGAGTGCAGCGTTTGATTGCTGATGGATCGCTCTGCACCAGCCGAACCAGTGAAGTGGGCGCCGAAAAGGTCGGCGAGGGCGTAGTCGCTGCGAGCATCACCGGATTCGCTGCAGAGGCTGGTGAAGCCCGTCGCGATGAGCGCGCCACCGCCCGCCACGAACTTGCGGACCGCGGCGCATTGCGCATCCGAGAGCGCGGCGAGGTTCGGCAAGATCAGCACCTTGAGAGCGGCGGCGTCGCGCTCGATATGATCGACGTGGATCGGCAGGTAGGGAATGCGGGCGCGAACCAAGCAGGCGGTGAAGCCGCGATACGGCGCATCTACCAGGTCGGCGGCGCGGTCCTGGCCGTAGAAATCGGTGTTGCGCTGCGACCACACGATGCCGACGGTGGCCAGGGGACGCCGGTCCACCAGGTAGGCCTGATTGGCTTCGTGCCACTTCATCACCGGCTCGGCGGTATGGTACATGCGGCGGTCTTCGTGGTAGGCGCCGATGTGATGCCACCAAGGCTGGATGCCGCCCGCAAAGCCTTCGAACATCCACATGCGGGCTTCGGCGGCGGGCTTGCTGGCGACGCGGAAGGTGCCCCGGCCGGCCTGGTACATGGCCATGCTCTCGGGCGCGATCTTCTCCCAGCCGAGAAGGCCGTGCACCAACTTGCCGGTTTCGGCATTTTCTTCGAAGCCGGTTGTGCCGCGCGACTGGTGATCGAGGAAGACCATCTCGGCGCGCTCGAAGATGGCTTTGCAATCGCGGAACGACCGGCTCTGGGCGGAGACGGAGCCGCTGTTCATGCCGAACCAGAGGCAATCGGGGCCTCCGGCTGCCTTGGTCGCACGATTATTCAAATCCCAGATCTCAATCCGGCGCGCATAGTTCCAGTCGATCCAGCGCCGGTAGACGGGGTCGCTCCAGTCATGCTTCTGCGGCAGCACGCCTCCGGCTTTGTCGCGAAACTTGCGCGCGCAGTTGTCGCAGTAGCAGATGCTGTCCCGGCCAAGGCCGCTCCAGCTATTGTCGGCGAAGCCCTCGGGATGGCTGCGCTCGATGATCTCGGTAAGTACCGAGGGGAGATACTCGTCGTAGTACGGACCGTTAACACAAGTAACGTACTTATCGGCCACGCGATAGGGATTGCCGCTGCTGTTACGGGCAAACCAATCGGGATGCGCCTGGAAGAAGTCCTCCGCGGTGCGGTTGGAATCCATGCGGGCGATCACGACCAGGCCGTCCGCGTGAGCCGCCTTGGCCAAGTCGCCATACAGATCGCGGTTGCCGAGGAACTCTGCCCGGTGCTGGAGCGGGAACTTACTCGGATAGTACGCAACAATACCACCGGCGTTGATGATTACGCCCTGAACGCGGGTGCGCCTCCAGAACTCGCGCCACCACGGAATGTCATAGCGCTCCGGGTCCTTCTCGGTGATATTCGTCTGTCCCCAACGGTAAGTGCGGCGATACCAAGGTTCGGTGTTGGCCGCGGCCGCCACCCGGGTAGCGGCAACGGCTGCCGCGGCGGCGGTAACAAATTCGCGCCTGGTGGTCATATGTGAATTTGGCGAAAAGTATAACAGAGACAGCGAAGATTGTTATAGACTTCCTGCCGGAAAGTCCTTCCGGGGGGTGCGATGTCTATGTTTGCCAGAGTATTCTCCCTAGCCGCGGCGGCATGTTTCAGCGCCGGGCTGATCCACGCACAATTCGATTCGGGCCAGATTTCGGGATTTGTCCGCGATCCGAGCGGCGCGAGCGTTCCCGGAGCCGGAGTGATTGCGACCAACGAGGGCACGAAGCAGGCACACCGGACAGTCACTAACTCCGACGGCTATTACGTCTTTCCGCAATTGCTGGTGGGGACCTATACGCTCGTGATCGAAGCGCCGGGATTCAAGCGCTATGTGAAGGCAGGCATCGCGCTGAACGCAGAGGCCAGGGTGAATTCCGATGTCGATCTGACCGTGGGCGCCGCGAACGAATCGGTGGAGGTGACGGCTTCGAGCGCCGCGGTGCAGATCGACAGCGCACAGGTATCCACTACCATTGAGACCAAGCAGATGCAGGATCTGACGCTGAACGGTCGCAATCCCATCTACCTGGCGGCGCTGAGTCCGGGAGTGGTGGGCGGGACGATCGGAACGTTCGATCCCGACAGTGTCAGCAACGGCAGCTTCAACATCAACGGTGGGCGCCCGGATGAGTACATCGTGGTGATCGACGGCGCCATGGCGACGCGCACGCGGTCCTCGGGGTCGATGGTTGGCACACTGGACGTGGACACGGTTCAGGAAGCCCAGGTTCTGTCGGGGAACTACTCGGCCGAGTACGGGCGCTCATCGGGCGGGCAGATTCGTTTCGTGACCAAGAGCGGTACACGTGATTTCCACGGAGACTTGGCAGAGAATTTTCGTAACTCAGCGCTGGATGCGAATACGTGGACGCGCAATCACAGTCCGCAGGCATCCACCGCCGCCGGGCCGGCGCCATACAGGTTCAATCAATATGGGTTTGACGTCGGCGGGCCGATCTTCATCCCGAACCATTTTAATTCAGACCGCAACAAGCTGTTCTTCTTCTGGGGAGAGGAGTGGGTCAAGCGGCGGTACGACACCACGAACACGGGGACGGTTCCGAGCGTGGCGATGCGGAGCGGCGATTTCAGCGAGCTGCTGAACCCGGCCAATTCTTTCTTCGGCAAAGTGCGGGTCATCAACGATCCCACTAACGGAGCACCGTTTCCGGGCAACATCATTCCGTCGAACCGGATCAGTCACAACGGACAGGCGCTGCTGAACATTTTTCCGCTTCCGGTCGCAGGCTTCCAGCAGGGGACCACGAACTGGATCGGGACGAAGTCGACTCATTCGGACTTCCGCAAAGACACGTTCAAGTTTGACTACCTGATCACCGACAAGCAGCACCTGTCGGTCCGGGCGGGCTACGATCCCTGGCACTTCAATGCACCATTTGAGGATACCTTCGGACGAATGGAAGAAGTCTGGTCGCGGCCCAACCGCGTGCGTGCGATCAGCCTCATCAGCACCTTCTCACCTACTCTGGTCAACGAAACGGACGGAGGTGACCGGTGCGGTTTTCGATCTCGTGACGGTCGTTTACGTGGTGAATGTCCTGCCCACGCTGGAGGACCGACTCGCCGCGATCCGCGCCGCAGCCGAGCGCGTGAAGCCAGGCGGCTACATGCTCTTGGTGGCCAGATCCGACTGAGCCATTGCAAGAGAAGCCGAGCGCAGGAAATGGGAGCCATTCAACGACGGGTGGATCTCGGATCCGAACAAGGGAACCTTTCAGAAAGGTATCCGGCATTCCGAGCTTGCCTGGCTGCTTGGTGCGGTTGCGATGCCGATCTGCCCATGTGAATTACGATGTAGTGCGGAAGTGGCGTGGGCGCTCGGACGGAAGCAATCGGCCTTTCGGTGATCACTCCTATGGGACTATCGTTGGTGAGGCAGAAAGCGACAGTTCTATGATGACGAGCCAGGATCGTACACCAATTTTGTCCGGCGAAGGCGTTCCCGTCCCTCGTGCTTCCAGAACTCCACCATCTCCAAGCTCTTCTCTTCCGCTCTCCTGTGTATTGCCCGAGGTCCAGCATATACGCCACGTAGAGCTTTCCTGGCCGATCACGAACCGTCACGCGAGATTGGACGAGGTGCAGCAGCCGGAGATCGACGAGTTCCTCGATTAATCTGGCACCTGCGTCTGTCCGATCCTTTTCGAGCAAAAAACAGTTAGCGTTCGCGCGCTCGAGGCAGAACGTCTTCACTGCCTCGAAAGCACTCTCGACGTCCTGACGCTCTTCCAATGTGTCCCGCTTGAGCTCATCTCGTTTCGATGCCTCGTATTCACCGGCGGCCTGATTCACATCGGGCACGCTTATCCGATCTCCGCCTGGTCCACCACCGCGTTCGCGGGCGACATCAAGGGAGCGCCGAAATAGGGCCAGGAAGTCCCGCGCAACCCCACCACACGCCAGGACCAAACGATCCATTGCGGTGCGGGCGAGAATGTTGTCCACGGGGCCAAACTCTACTTCATCGGCAATGCCTTGGAGAACCGAGCCCAGAAAGCGCTTGGCCGTGGCGTATTTTTCAAGTGTCAGATCGAGGTCGATTTCCTCCGCGTCATCGCCGAGCTTGACCCCAATTGGCGGGTCGCTGTGCTTGTACCATTCAGTGCGATGCCGAATCGTGCCGGCTTTCAACCAGAGGTCGTTCCCTTTGGCAATTCGATGAAAGTAATCCAGCAGGCTCGGTTGATCATTCTTCCGGATGTGGTAAAGATCGTCGAGAAAAAGGTACGCATCACCCCCGGCAACCTCGGCAATACGCTTCAAAAGACGTTGATACTCGATGATGTGACGATGCAAGAAGTCGATTTTTGATCGACGCGATTCCTCCGTAACCTGGGATCGCTGTTTCGCGACCTCCTTTGTTGACGCCTTCGCGCCAACGCTAGCGGGCCCCGCCTTCAGTCCTGCGTTCGCTTCAGCGGCGTCAGTACTCTCAAGTGCGTGTTCGGTGATCTCCTTCAGTGCAGCAGCATCTTCCGCATATAACTGGGTTTGCAGGTCTGCAATGAGCTCTTCAATTTCGGCGGCCAGCTCGCCAACCTTTTTCCTGTCAAGCGGCGGGCGCTTGGGGGTCGTGCCAAACAGTCGCCGCCAGAACGTCGTTTTTGAAGCCGGGTTTGTTGCTGCTGTTTCTAGCCAGTCTTTGAACTTACTCAGCGAATCGATCAGGACGCTGAGGAGAACATCAGGATAGCTGTGACCTTTGAAGGTTTCGAGATTGACGAACGCGATGGCCCGGCGATCAACAGTGAGGTCTGCCGCCGCCTTGGCCAAAAGACTAGTCTTCCCCGAACCACGCCGACCGAAAACGATTTGGTGTCGCTTCGCCTTGGCGCGGTCGAGCGTGCCCCGTGCTGGTTCTACAAATCGCGGCTTAGCGACGCTAGCGGCGCGGGCTGCTTCTTCAACTGCGATTGCCAGTCTGTCGATCTCAGCCGAGTTCAAGTTCATTGAATTGTTGCTCCTAATCGTGCAGCACGAGTTTGAGTTTGCAGATCTGATTATCTGCTATTTCACGG
>DATJYW010000193.1:0-46912 GCA_035499435.1 Candidatus Acidiferrales bacterium
GATTTCGAGTCGGAAGCCTTCCTGGTGATCAGCCTGCTCACTGCGCCCGCCGCGTTTCGCGAGGGCGTGAATCGCATTCGAAGGTGGCTCTGATTTGCGCGCGGGCGTACAATTAAAGCATGGCCAGAGGTTGGGAAAGTAAGTCGGTCGAGGCGCAGATCGACATGGCCCACGCCGCAGGCGCCGTTGTTGCAGCCAAGAAATTGACGCCCGAAGCCCTCGCTCAGATCCGCAAGAAGGAGGGCCTGATGCTCTCCCGGACGAGAGTGGTTAGAGAGATGGAGTCGGCGCAGAATCCGCGGTACAAGGCCGTTCTCGGCAAGGCCCTCGCGGACCTGGATGCGCAGTTGGAAAACTTGAAATAGCGAGCGCTGTCCGGCGATCGTCTATTCGGATGCCATGAAGAGGACGATCGCTCGGGCTGTCGGGTTGCTGTTGGCATGTGCCACGGTCCACGCGTATTCGGTGTTGAGCCACCAGGCGATCATCGACAGCGCGTGGGACGCGAACATCCGGCCTCTGCTCGTGAAACGCTTTCCCCAGGCGACCGGGGACGACCTCAAGCGCGCCCACGCCAATGCCTACGCCGGCTGCATCATCCAGGACATGGGTACTACCCCTTCGGCAGCCACGAGTTCAGCGATCTCGTGCACTACGTGCGCAGCGGCGACTTTGTGCTCAACCTGCTGAAAGAATCCGCGACCCTGAATGAATACGCCTTTGCTCTGGGAGCCCTGGCGCACTGTGTCGCGGACACCGACGGGCACAGCATCGCGGTCAACCGCTCGGTGCCAATGCAATATCCCCACCTCGCGAAAAAATTCGGTCCGATCGTTACGTATGCCGACGACGTAGCGTCACACCTGCGCGTGGAGTTCAGCTTCGACGTTTTGCAGGTAGCTCGCGGCTCCTACGCGCCGCAGCAGTACCACGATTTCATCGGGTTCGAAGTAGCCGAGGATGTACTGCACCGCGCATTCTACGACACCTACTCGCTGAAGCTCGAAGACCTGTATACCGATCTCGGTCTCGCCCTGGGTACCTATCGATACACGGTGAGCGGGCTTATTCCGGGGATGACCCGTGCCGCCTGGGACCTCAAGAAAGACGAGCTGCAAAAGGTGCAGCCGGCGATCACCCGGCGCACATTCGTGTACAATCTCTCGCGAGCCAGCTACCGGAAGGAATGGAGCAACCAGTACAAGGCACCCGGCGCCGGCAGCAAGCTCCTGGCCTTCCTAATCCGTATCCTGCCTAAAATTGGTCCGCTCCGCGCACTCGCGTTCAAAGCGCCTACTGCTCAAACCGAGTCGCTCTTCGAGGCCAGCTTCGACCGCACGCTCGCGGATTACCGGCGTCTTCTGGCCGACGTGGGGGCGGGACGATTGACCCTGGAGAACCGCGACTTGGATACCGGTGCCACCACGCGCCCCGCCGCATACACACTCGCCGATCGGGCGTACTCCCGCCTGGCGTGCGCACTTGCCGACCGGCAGCCGGCGCCCGAGAATCTCGCGCTGATCCGTGACATCCTGGATTTCTAGAAGGACCTCAACCAGCCGTTCGCTACCAAGAAGAACGCAAAAGAGTGGAGAAAAACCGTCGAGGCGTTGGACAAGCTGCGCGCGGCCGCACCGGTCAAGACCGAGTAAAAGGCCGCGAGCCGAGGGACGCGCTCCGCGTGCCATACTGAAAAAGCCAACACCCAACGTCCACAATGTTCGCTTATTCGGAAAACGACTTCTATTGCGAGCAAGTGCCTCTGGCCGACCTGGCGCACCGCGTCGGAACGCCGGCCTACGTCTATTCGAGCCAGGTGATCCTGGGCAACTACCTGGCGTACGCGGAGGCGTTCGCCGATCTGCCGCACTCGGTCTGCTACGCCGTGAAGGCCAACTCCTCGCTGGCGGTTCTGGCGCTCCTTGCCAATACGGGCGCGGGCTTTGACATCGTGTCGGGCGGCGAGTTGTATCGCGTATTGCAGGCGGGCGGCGATCCCACCAAGGTGGTCTTCTCGGGCGTGGGCAAGACCGCGGCGGAAGTGGAATTCGCGCTGGAAAAAGGCATCCACAGCTTCAACTGCGAATCGGAGACCGAGCTTGCCTTGATCGACGCGAAGGCCGCACGCCTCGGCGTTACCGCCGGGTTTTCTATTCGCGTGAATCCCGACGTCGACGCGGTTACGCATCCCTATATCTCGACCGGGTTGAGCCAGCACAAATTCGGCATCGCGATCGCCGAGGCGGCGCGCGTCTACGAGCAGTCGCGGCGCTTCCGCAACCTCACCGCCGAAGGCGTGAGCTGCCACATCGGCTCACAGATCCTCGACCCCAGCCCGATTCTGGAGGCGGTGGACAAACTCCTCGCACTGGCCTCCGCGCTGCGCACACAGGGCTACCCGATCCGTCATCTGGACCTGGGCGGCGGATTGGGCGTCGCTTACCAGGCGGGCGAGCCTGCGCCGGAGATCCGTGCTTTCGTCGAGTGCCTGCGCGCCCGCGTCCGGGCGAGCGGCCTGCGGGTGATGGTGGAACCGGGGCGTAGTATCGTGGGCCCCGCCGGGGTGCTGCTGACGCGGGTGCTCTACCGCAAGAAGAACGGGGCCAAGGAATTCATCGTGGTGGACGCTGCGATGAACGACCTGATCCGCCCGTCGTTGTATCGCGCCCATCACGAGATCGTTCCGCTGCGCCGTAACCTGCTCCCGCCCGTAAGAGCGGACGTGGTGGGCCCGGTGTGCGAGACCGGCGATTTTCTGGCCCGCGACCGCGCCATGGCCAACGTGATGCCGGGCGACTATCTCGCGGTCTGCACGGCGGGCGCCTACGGATTCGTCTTGAGCTCGAACTACAACTCGCGGCCGCGTGCGCCCGAGGTGCTGGTGGAAGGCGGCCAATGGCGTGTGGTGAGGCAGCGCGAGAAACTGGAAGACCTGGTCCGCGGGGAGACGGTGTGAGCGTGGGGCAGGTCCGCGGCCTGCCCCACCGATCAGAAATTGATTCTCAATGCCAACTGCATGATTCGCGGATCGCGCGCGGAGGTAATGTTCGCCGTCGAAGTCCGGGTATTCACACCCGCCGCATTGTACTGAATAGTGGTATCCACGGCGTTGAAATTGGTGTGGTTGAAGATGTTGTACGCCTCGGCGCGAAACTGGATGTTCAACCGTTCCTTGATGCGGAAGTTCTTGAAGATCGACGTATTCCAGGTCTGCCGTCCCGGTCCGCGGATCACGTTGGTGGGCGTATTCCCGATGTTCCCGTAGGTGACCGGCGGGCAGGTGCCGGAGGCGCACTGCGCGGCCGTGAGCGGAATGGGTTCCGCGAACGCCGCCGCATTGAACCAGGTATTGATATTGCGCTGGCTGCCCGGCAATGTGGGATCGCCGATCAGCAACGGGCGCGATCCGTCTCCTTCCCCGGATCCGAAGAAGTTCACCGTCGGATTAGTGGTCATGGTGACGTTCAACGGAGAACCCGGCGCGAACGTCGTGATATCGGAGATCTGCCAGCCGTCGAAGACTGCCTTGACAAACGCATTCGGCACCACCCGGCTCAGGCTCGGCACGTTCCACAGGAAGTTGAACGTGAGCAGGTCCGGCCGGTCGTAGGACATCAGTCCGTAGTTCCAGATCCTGCGGTCGTTGTAACGCGCCACGGTGTTGGACGTTCCCGATGGCGTGCCCGACGTGCTGGTGCTGTCGCCTTCGGCATAACCCATGGCTTTCGAATGCGTGTAGGACACGCCGAATTGCAGCCCGTGCGAGAAGCGCTTGTTCACGGTCACCTGCAGTGAGTGGTAACTGGAGTTGCCCTCGAAGATCTGCTGCGGGATGGTGCCGTAGCCCTGGAACGGACGGAAATAGTTGTCGTTGAGGGGTGTGCCGGTCTGCGGATTCTGGTTCTGAGGAAGCAGGATCGCGCCGTAGGGCGGATTGTTCAGGTTCAGCACCTCGCTGAGATGACGGCCGAAGCTGCCGACATAGGATACATCCATCATCACCAGGTGGCCCAGATCTCTCTGGATGCCGGCGGTTGCGTGGTAAGCGGTAACGGTCTTGTGGTTGGGATCGATATCGCGCGAGAAACTGCTCGGCGAAAGTAAGCCAGTCCCGTTGGCCGCCTGAGCCACGTATCCGTAATACTGCATCGGATTGTAGATCGCCGGCGGATTGAAAAAGAGGTTGCCCAGCGTGCCGGCATCGGCTCCCGGATTATAGAAGAAGCCCCCGCCCAGGCGAAGCGCGGTTTTGCCGTTGCCGAACGGATCCCAGGCCAGGCCAAAGCGAGGAGCGGTCAGGACGCCGTTGCTATAGACCATCTCGCGCGGATAGCCGGGAGTGGTCGGCGTGATGATGCCGTTCATCGGATCGCCGCTGCCGGGAATCAGAAGGCCGGCCAGCACCGGGGGCGTCACGATCTGACCGGTGATCGGGTTGATAGTGACCTTCTGCCCGTTTATCACGGCCGGGCGGTACATTACGGTCGCCTTCGCCGGGTTGTACAGATACGGCACGAAGTTGCCCGCATTGTTGTTGTTCGGCGATTGCGGCAGCGCCCATGTGAAGCGGAAGCCGACGTCCAGGGTCAGCCGGCTGGTAACGCGCCAGTGGTCGCGCAAGTACCACTCGTAGATTTTGGTGATGGGCGCGTAATCGACGCGGTTGGTCGATTCGGTATACGTGTCGTACACGCCGAGGACCGCGTTGGCGTAGGCGTAGCCGCTATCCAGCGGATTGGCGGAGTCGGTGCCGAACGCGAAGTTACCGGGGAAGTTGGCGCCGCCCGCCTGGTGGTACTGGTTGTACAGAGCACGCTGCAAACGGATGCCGGCCTTGAATTCGTGGCCGCCCATAATCTTGGTGACATCGTCATTGATGGTCCAGCTTGTGGAGTCGTCCACCATGGGGAAGCGCCCGTCGTAACTCACCTGCGCCGGACTGGGCGAGATGCCGCCAAACGACATCGCCGGCAACACGCCCAGCGGGTTGTTGCCGGGGTAGGTTTGCGGGATGTTGATCCCGTATGTGGCGCGCTGATAGGCCTTGAGCCCCTCGTCGGACAGCTTTTGCTGTTCCGTCCACAGGTTCATGCCGATGGTGGCTTCGTTGATCAGCGTCGGATTGAAGATGGTGGTCCACCTGCCGCCGATCTGCGGCATGGTCTGCGCGTAGTTCACGTCGGCCAAGCCCCACTGATTGCTGATCGCCGGGCTGGTGCGTCCGGTATTGCTGCTGCTGTATCCGGTGACGCGGAACCACAGGCGGTTCTTGTCCGACTTGTTGTAGTCCACGCGCAGCAGCTCCTGGTTTACCGGCAGATCTTCGGAGCCGGCAATGTAGTAGTTGCCGCGCGTATCCACGGTATTCGGCAGCGGGAAGATGGAGAGCAGCTTGCTCGAATTGGGATCGATCCGGTTGGCTGGAATCGTGGTCACGCCGTTGACGCTCGGGAAGTTGGCCCCGGTGAGCGGATCTTTGACTGCGCGGTTGAAAATGCCCTGCCGCTCGTTGGCCGTAGGCACGGTGAAATACGAGAGCGAGTTCGGGCTCTGGTTCGGCAGCACTTCGATGGAGAAATAGAAGAACAGTTTCTGCTTGCTGGTGTTGAAGTGGCCGGGAATGTAGATGGGTCCGCCGACGTTGACGCCGGTGGTGTTGTAGCGGTAGCGCTGCACCGGGACGCCCGCGCGGTTGTTGAAGAAGCTGTTGGCGTTGAACGCCTCGTTGCGGTTGTAATAGTAGGCGCCGCCATGGAACTGCTGCGTGCCGCCCTTGGTCACGATGCTGATGACGCCGCCGGCGGAGGGTCCGTACTCGGCCGGATAGGAATTCTGTAGCACCTTCAGCTCCGAAATCGCGTCCATATTCAGCGGCGATTCGGCGGTGCGGCCCCGTGCCGTGTTCCCGGAGATGCCGTCGATGTTCAACGAGTTGTAGAAGGAGCGCGTTCCCGACATGGTCGGCGTCGAATACTGGCCCAGCGTGTCCGACCCGGTGTTATCGTCCACCACGCCCGGCAGAATCTGCAGCAGCGCCATGACATCGCGGCCGCGCGCCATCAGATCCATCACCTGCTTGTTGTCGAGCACTCCCGACCGTTCGGCGCTGGCGGTCTGAATCTGCGCCACCTGTCCGGTAACTTCCACCGTCTCGCTAATGGCGCCGACTTCGAGCTTCAGATCGCCGATGGCGAGGCGGTCCAGCGCATTGAGCGTGATGTCCTTCTTCTCGTACTGCTTGAAGCCGGCGGCCTTTACCGTCACGGTGTAGGCGCCTGGTTCCAGGTTGGGAAATACGAACTCCCCAGCCGGCGTGGAGGTGAAGGTGCGAGTGTTCTGATCCACCTGGTTAATCACATGGACTTCCGCGGCGGCGATGCTTGCGCCGGTGGAATCGACAACGCGGCCGCTGATGGTGCCGCTGGAGCTCTGCGCAAAGGCGAGCGACAGGGTGAGAGAGAGTGCGCAGACGCACACCAGAAGTTGCTTCATGGAACTTCTCCTTTGCCTTGAGGAGTTTCGCCGTTGTGGCGAAACTCACAAAACGAGACTTTTCGACCTGAATATATTCTTTGGCAAGGGAGAAGTCAAGGCCATTACCGGTATACTTTTGGCCAATTACCGATAACGGAAGTCACGGGTCAGATCTCGATGGATTTTCGGAGCGTGAACCGAAGCACTGCTTCGGCGGGGATAGCGACCTCCCGCTTTCCGGTAGCTGCGGCGCCCGCGGTGCCCGCCGCCGCGCCGACACCGGCGCCGATCAGCGCGCCCTTGGGACCGCCGGCGATCGCTCCGAGAGCCGTGCCAAGGCCGGTACCACCGCCAATCAGGATGCCGTTACGCTTCGCGTGGGACGCGCTCACGCGGTCCACGCTGGTGGTGTGGATTTCGTATCGCTGCCCCTGGTACTCGAACGAGTCCAAGGTCAACCCGATCTCCGCACGGCCCTTCAGCCGCCCCGACGCGCCTGCCGAGGTTACGTGGCCGGTGAATCGCGTGCCCACCGGCAGCACCGGTGAACCCGCGATCGCCAGCGGCTCTGACAACGATGCTGTGAACCGGTCGCCGGCGCGATTCCGTTTCGTGTCCAATTCGTGGTCGAGCCGGACGTGAAGCGGAGTGCCGTTGGGAATTACGATCGGCTGTCGAACCGGCGCAGCGGGCTCCGCGGACTCGCCCGGCCGAGCCGCGCCGGCAGCCGCCGAGGTGGAGGGCGCGCCAGCCGTCGCGTCTGCGGCTGCCGTCGTCGCGGCCGGAGGTGCCGGCGCCGACCCACGCCCTCCACCTGTCGCGCCCGGTTGGGTAGCTGCCGCGGTCCGCTCCACTGGCTCCGGATTCCGTGAGCAGCCAGTTGCGAGCAGCAGCGCCGGCGCGATCCATATCCATTTCGGCATGGCTGTTGTCTCCTTGGTTCCGGTCATGCAAAACCGGTGCCATCCTGTAAGTCCTTGTAGGGGGTGGGGACCAAGTGGTACTTTCGGGGGATTGTGTAAGATCTACCAGTTCTGCCCGGGTGTAGAATAAAAGCGATGGAAGCAACACCCACCATCTCGCGCCCCGGCCTCTTCGGCGACTAACTCCTCATCCGCGCCCCCGCGGTGTGCGGCGGCTGCGCCCGCCGTGCAGGTCACTAACCTTGGACAACTGAATAGGAGTTACTCCATGGGCAACACCCTGGAACAGGTCCGGCCGGACCTCCCCCAAATCGCCGGCCCTCTGCCTGGCCCGCGGGCCCGGGCTATCATTGCACGCGATTCGCAAGTGGTCTCGCCGTCTTACACGCGCTGCTATCCGCTGGTGGCGGAGCGCGGCGAGGGCGCCATGATCGAGGATGTCGACGGCAATCGCTTCCTCGATTTCAACGCCGGCATCGCCGTGGTGGCCGCCGGCCACTGCCATCCCGAAGTGGTGTGCGCCATTCAAGAGCAGGCCGCGCGCCTCATTCACATGTCGGGCACCGATTTCTACTATGAGGGAATGGTGGCCCTGGCCGAGACCCTGGCGCGCATCGCGCCGGGCGATGTGCCGCGCCGTGTGAGCTTCGGCAACTCGGGCGCCGAGGCCA
The DNA here is from genome assembly GCA_035499435.1 of Candidatus Acidiferrales bacterium. GTDB lineage: Bacteria > Acidobacteriota > Terriglobia > Bryobacterales > Bryobacteraceae > Solibacter. The sequence goes on from DATJYW010000193.1 coordinate 8,069, forward strand.
TCGAGGGATGCATAAAGCTCGCGCGTTATACCACCGGGCGCGAAAAGATCATCGCGTTCTTCGGCAGCTTCCATGGACGCACCATGGGCGCGCTCTCGCTCACCTCGCGCAAGGCCGTGCAACGCGCCGGATTCGGCCCACTCGTACCCGGCGTGGTCCATGCGCCGTATCCTTACTGCTATCGCTGCCCGTACGGCCAGGAGCCCGAAACGTGCGCGGTCGAATGCGTCAAGCACATCGAAGACACGCTGCTCAAGACCATCGCTCCGGCCGAAGAGATTGCCGCCATCGTGGTGGAACCGGTGCAAGGAGAAGGCGGCTATGTGGTGCCGCCGAAGAAATTCTTCGACGAGCTCACGCGCGTGGCCAACGCCCACGGAATCCTGCTGGTCCTTGATGAGGTGCAGTCCGGCATGGGGCGCACCGGACGCATGTTCGCCGCCGAACACTTCGATCTGGTGCCCGACATTCTCGCGGTGGCCAAAGGCATCGCCAGCGGGATGCCTCTGGGCGCCACCGTCGCCCGCGCGGACCTGATGACGTGGCCTCCCGGCGCGCACGCCTCGACTTTCGGCGGCAACCCGGTGTGCTGCGCCGCTGCGCTCACCACCATCGCCCTGCTGGAGCGCGAACTCATCGACAATGCGGCCCGCATGGGCGCTCACATGAAAGAGCGCCTGCTCGAATGGCCGGTACGCTTCCCGGTTGTCGGCGATGTGCGCGGCCTGGGGCTCATGCTCGGCGTGGAGCTGGTTCGCGACCGCTTCACGAAGGAGAGAGCGCCCCTGCTCCGCGACCGCGTACTGGACCTGGCTTTCCAGCGTGGCCTGCTGGTGCTCGGCGCCGGCGACTCCACCATCCGGCTCTGCCCGCCGCTCGTGATCACGCGCGACCAGTGCGATTTCGCACTTGATACCCTGGAAGCGTGCCTGACTCAGGCGGCAGTGTAACGCGGGCCTCCCGGCCCGCCCCGGCTTCCAGGATTCTCGATGTCGGCTGCGGTATCCACAAGCAGCCCGGCGCGATCGGCCTGGATCGCAATCCGGCCAGCCGCGCCGACGTTCTCGCGGATCTGGATCGCATCCCGTACCCGTTCGCCGACAGCTCCTTCGACCGGCTAACCGCCATCCACGTGATCGAGCACGTGGAAAACGTGATTCGCTCGATGGAGGAGTTTCATCGGCTGGTGCGCCCCGGCGGCACGGTACGTATCGAGACACCGCACTATACGGACTTCAGCTCATTTTGTGATCCCACCCACCGCCATCACCTGAACAGCTTCAGCTTCCGCTACTTTGGCGAGAACCACGGCGGATTCGGCTACTATTCGACCTGCCGCTTTCGTGAGATTTTCGTGCGCGTGAGGCTACTAGCATTCTGGCGATGGCTGGGCTTCGAACTCCTGGTCAACCATTTCCCGCGGTTCCGCCGTTTTTGGGAGCACTACCTTTGCTACGTAGTCCGGGGGAAGGTCATGGAGTTCGAGTTCGAAGTTCTGAAATAGATGATCTCGCTTTTGTATCGCGCCGCCGACGCGATCCGCCGCCGGCGCAGGCCCGGGGATCACGGGCGCATCGGCGAAGACCTGGCGCACCGGCATCTGCGCCGCCATGGATGCACCGTGGTGGCGCGCAATTACCGGACGCGCTCCGGCTCAGGAGAGATCGACCTGGTTGCGTGGGATGGCGAGAAGCTCGCATTTATCGAAGTCAAGACCCGCGCGGGCACCGAATTCGGCGCGCCCGAATCCGCGGTCGATTTCGAAAAGCGGGACCGCGTGCTGCGTGCCGCCCGCGACTATGCCCGCCGCGCCGATATTCCGTGGGACAGGGTCCGATTCGATATCGTCAGCGTGGTGCTCGAGCCGCGGCCTGTGGTCGAGTGGCTGCGCGGCGCATTCTGAGAAGCGTAACTATCTATTAACGCCCACGCGGGAAGCGTGCGCGGTAAACTGGCCCCATGACTTACTACGGATCCAAAGAACTCGCCGCCAGTTTTCGGACGGTTCGCAACAATACGCTCACGATCGCTCAAGAGATTCCGGAGGACAAGTACAGTTTCTCTGCCGCTCCCGGGTGCCGCACCGTGGCCCAGACGCTGGTGCACATCGCGGTAGTGTGGCGCTTGCAAAACAAGATCCATATTACCGACCACGTTTCCGACCTCGCGAATTTCGACTTCTTCGGCTTCCTCGGGCCGCAGTTGGCCGAAGAGCAGGTCCCTCGCACCAAGCAGCAGATTATCGACCTGCTGAAGAGCGAGGGCGATAAAGCGGAAGCCATGCTGGCCGGGATGAGCGAGGCGCTCCTCGGCGAGACGGTTTCCTATCCGCCGGGAATGACTCCGCCCACCAAGTCGCGCTTCGAAATGGTCATGGCCATAAAGGAGCATGAAATGCACCACCGCGGGCAGCTCATGGTGGCGGAGCGCATGCTGGGTATCAAGCCCCACCTGACCCGCCACATGGAAGAGCGCATCGCCGCCATGCAGGCCGCGGCCGGCAAAGCGTAGCCTCTTCCACTGCCTGATACAATCTCAGGGACATGTTCGTGCCCCTGACCCCCGTCCGCGCCCTCTACCGGGGCGTGGACCTCTACGGCAAGAAGACCGGTATCGTTAGCGGCGAGCGCCGGTTCACCTATTGCGAATTCGGCGAGCGGGTGGAGCGTCTGGCGTTCGGCCTTCTCAGTGAGGGCGTCAACGTCGGCGACCGTGTCGCCTTCATCAGTTTCAACACGAACCAACTGCTGGAAGGCTACTATGCCGCGCCGCTCATCCGCGCCATCGTGATGCCGCTCAACGTGCGCCTCACGCCGGCGGAGTTGACGTGCATCCTCAACCATGCCGCGCCGCGCCTGGTCTTCTACGAGGCCGATTTTGGGCCGCTGGTCGCGCACCTCCGCCAGATGTGCCCAGCCGTCCAGTGCTGGGTGGAAACCGGCGCCGAGTATGAAGCGCTGCTGGAGCGCGGCCGCATCCAGCGTCCGGACATCTTCAGCTTCAATGAAGGCGAGATCGCCGAGCTGTTTTACACCTCGGGGTCCACGGGCACGCCGAAGGGTGTGATGCTCTCTCACCGGACACTCTACATGCACATGCTGGGTGTCTCGACGATGTTCTACAGCGACGAGACCGCGGTGGAGCTGCACACCATTCCGCTGTTCCACGCTAACGGTTGGGGGCGGCCGCAATGCGCCGCGTTCCACGGGTTGAAGCAGGTCATGGTGCGGCGCTTCGATCCGCCGGCGGTGCTGCGGCTGATCGAGGAGGAGCGCGCGACTTCGATGTCGCTGGTGCCGACCATGGCCAACGCTTTACTCAACTGCCCCGAACTCGGCAAGCACGACTTTTCGAGCATGCGGATGATCATGATGGGCGGCGCGGCATCGTCGCCGGAACTGGTGGCCCGCATGGAGAAGGCGTTCGGGTGCACGGTATTCAGCGGTTACGGCCTCACCGAGACCGCGCCCGTGGCGACCGTGGCGCGCGACAAATCGACCGTGAACTTCTCCGGCGAGGAAGACCGGATTCGCCGGCGCGCCATGACCGGCTGGCCGATGCCCGGCTGCGAAGTGCGCGTCGTCGATCTGCACATGAACGACGTGCCGCGCGACATGCAGTCCATCGGCGAGATCGTCGTCCGCGGGGACAACGTCATGGACGGCTACTACAAGGAGCCGCGCGCCACCGCGGACGTGATGGAGAACGGCTGGCTGCACACCGGTGACATGGCGGTCTGGGACGAGGAGAGCTATCTGCTGGTGGTCGACCGCAAGAAGGACATCATCATCAGCGGCGGCGAGAACATCTCTTCGATCGAGGTGGAGCGCGCCATCGCGGCGCACGACTGTGTGCTGGAGTGCGCGGTGGTGTCCGCGCCGGACCCGGTGTGGGGCGAAGTGCCCGCTGCGTTTGTGGTACGCAAGCCCGGCGCGCCGCTCACCGAAGCGGAGCTCTTCGATTTCCTGGCGGGGCGCATCGCCAAATTCAAAATGCCGCGCCGCATCCATTTTTCGGATGATGCGCTACCCAAGACCGGCACCGGCAAGATCGTCAAGCGCGAGCTGCGCGAGACGCTCTGGCGGGGCAAGGAACTTCGCATACAGGGGTGAAACTCGATGTGGCAGCAAACCTACACTCCGGTGGCGGCGAGCCTGCCGCTCTCCGCACTGGTGGCAGCGGTGCCGATTTTCGTGCTGCTGATTCTGCTGGGTGTGATGCGCAAGCCCGCGTGGATCGCATCGCTCTCCGGCCTGGCGGCGGCGGCACTGGTCGCGGGCGGCGTCTACGGGATGCCGCTGGACCGCCTGTTCTCGTCGGTGGTATTCGGCGCCGCGTTCGGGCTGTTCCCGATCGGATGGGTGGTGTTCAGCGCCATCATGCTTTACCGCGTGACGCTGGAGAGCGGCAAATTCGAAGTGCTCAAGGATTCCATCGGCCACCTAACCACCGACCGGAACCTGCAGGCGATGCTCATTGCGTTCGCGTTCGGCGCATTTATCGAGGGCGCGGCGGGATTCGGCACCCCGGTCGCGGTGGCCGCGGCTATGCTCACCGGGCTTGGGTTCGAACCGTTCTATGCCGCCGCCATCTGCCTGCTGGCCAATACCGCGCCGGTCGCCTTCGGTTCGATTGCCATTCCCGTGGTCACCCTTGCCGGCACCACCGGCCTGCCGCTCGACCGGATCAGCGCGGCGGTGGGCCGTATCTGCGCGCCGGTGTCGCTGTTCGTACCGGCCTACCTCATCGCCGTGATGAGCGGACGCGCCGGTCTGCGCAGCGTCTGGAAGGCCGCCGCGCTGTGCGGTATTGCGTTTGCGGGCACGCAGTTCCTGGTGTCCAATTTCATCGGCCCGCAGCTCACCGATATCCTCTCTTCCATGGCGGCGATGGGCGCGCTGCTGATTTTCGTGAGCCGGTCCGGCGGCGTTCAGCGTCACCCAAGGAAGGAGATTGTGGCCGCGTGGATGCCGTACGCCCTGCTCGTGGTTTTCGTGCTGGCGTGGGGCATCGACCCGATGAAGACGTGGCTCAACTCGTCCAACAAACTGATCCAATGGCCGGGATTGCACAACACCATCCTGCGCATGCCGCCGGTGGTGGCCAAGCCATCGCCTTACGGCGCGGCGTACAACTTCACGTGGCTCTCCGCCTCGGGCACGGCCTGTCTGTTCGCCGCGATCTGCGCGTCGATTTTCGCCGGCCTGAAGCCGCGCCAGTTTCTTGGGGTCATTGCCCACACCGCCAAACAGTTGGCCAAGGCCGAGCTTACGCTGGCCGCGGTGCTGGGGCTGGCGTACCTGATGAACTACTCGGGCTCGACCGCCACGCTCGGACTGGCGTTTGCCGCCACGGGCGCGCTGTTCCCGTTCTTCAGCGCGCTGCTCGGCTGGCTCGGCGTCTTCCTCACCGGCAGCGACACCAGCGCCAACGCGCTCTTCGGCACGTTGCAGGTTGTCACCGCGAACAAGCTGGGCCAGAACGCCGTGCTGATGGCGGCATCGAATTCCGCGGGCGGCGTGATGGGCAAGATGATCAGCCTCACCAGTATCGCGGTGGCCTCCGCCGCCACCAGCATGAAGCGCGAGCAGGAAGCGCTCCTGTTCCGCTTCACGCTCAAGCACTCGGTCTTCCTGGCCAGCGTGATCGGCCTGCTGGTGATGTTCTATGCGTACGTGGCGCCGCAGTGGGCGCCGTAAGAGATCTCAGCCTGCCGGCCGCGGCTCCAGACACGGCCACGTGGTTCCGCGCATCACCAGCTCCGTGGGCAGCACCGCCTCCGGCACGGAAGCACAGGGGGATTTTGCTTTCTCTACGGCCAGGCGCGCCAGCTCGCGCCCCACTTCCAGAAACGGATTGTGCACCGTGGTCAGCGGCGGGTTGGTGACCTCCGCATCCGGGATGTCGTCGAAACCGACCAGGGAGCAGTCCTGCGGCACGCGCACGCCGCTCCGGCGCAGTTGTTCCCACACTCCCAACGCGATGTGGTCCGAACCGCAGAAGATCGCGGTGGGCCGCAAGCCCTGCCGCAGAATCGCCTCGGCGGAGTTGAATCCACTCTGGAAGTTGTCGGCCGAGAGCCTGACGGTCTGCGCCATGGGGTCTAGCCCGGCCTCTTCGACGGCTGCCAGGTAGGCCCGGTAGCGGTTCGAGAACCAGGGCTGCGATATATCGCCGATGTAGCAGATCTGCTTGTGGCCCAGCTTGATGAGGTAGCGCACGGCCTCGATGCAGCCGGAGCGGTCGTCGGAGCGCGCGAGGTCGGTGCGAGGCAGCCGCGCGTACCCCACCATGTTGTTGCCGTAAAGCACATAGGGAACGCCGGCGGCGGCGGTGGCTTCGATCAGGTTGGGATAGTTCGTGCCGGCCAGTATCAGGCTGTCGGCGATGCCGTGCTCCCGCAGCAGCGAGGGCAGCTTGATCTGCTGTGCCGGCGTCTCCGGCGCGTAGTCGAACCGCTTGAACACCACGAAATAGCCGCGCTCTTCGCAGTATTGCTCAGCTCCCTGCAGCATGCGGGCATGCATGGGGTGCAGAAACTCGCGATTGCTCAGGACAAAGCTGATGATCGGCAAGCTCTCGCGCGCGGCGCGCCGCCCGCGCTGCGTGCGAACGTAATGTAGCAGACGCGCTGCCTCCATCACCTTGCGGCGTAGGTCGGGGTCGACATCCCGCCGGTTGTTCATCACCCGCGAAGCCGTGCCCAGTGACACGCCGGCTTTGGCGGCGACATCCAGGATCGTCGCCCGCTTGATCGGTCTGGGTTTGGGCACGAAGAATAGTGTAACATATCGCATTATTTCATGAAATAAATTAAGCGGGCGCCATCGATAGCGATAACGCGTTCACCAATTCATGAACAATGGCTGCTATTATACATATAAACTGTTGCCTCGTTTCATGAATAATCTTGCCTTTCTTGAACTCTAGTCATATAATCCTCTAAAAACCGGGGACCGACGGGTCGCCTCCCCAAGACTGGAGATGTTTATGCCGCGCCGTATTCCGGCCCTCGTCATTCTCTTTGCCTGCCTCTCGCATGCCCAGGAGTTTCGTTCCACGCTCACCGGTAAGGTCACAGATCCTTCCGGCGCCGTGGTGGCCAATGTGAAAGTCACCGCCATCAAGAGCGACACCAACAGTCGATTCGAGACCGTCAGCAACGCCGACGGGCTCTACACCATTCCATTCCTGCCGCCGGGTCCTTATAACGTGACCGCGGAAGCATCCGGCTTCAAGCGATACGTCCAGTCGGGAATACAGATCGGCAGCGATACCCGCGTCTCTCAGGACATCCCGCTGGCCATCGGCACCGCCAGCGAATCCGTGACGGTCAGCGCGGACGTCGCCCAACTGGAAAGCGTCAGCGCGTCGGCGGGCCAGGTGATCACCACCCACGAAGTGGAGAGCCTGCCGGTGAACGGGCGCGCTCCCATGGACCTGGCGATCCTCGGCTACGGTGTGGTGAACACTGGTGTCCGCGACCAGAACCGGCCCTTCGAAAACAGCGGATTTTCGACCTTCGCCATGGGCGGCGCCGCAACCGGCGCCAATGCGGCTCTACTGGACGGCGTCCCCAATATCGGAACGCTCGGGACCACGAGCACGCGCGTCTCGTTCAGCCCGCCAGTCGATTCGGTGGTCGACGTGAAGGTGGAAGCCTTCAATGTGGACGCGTCCTATGGCGGGTTTGGCGGCGGCACGGTGGAGATCACCACCAAGGGCGGCACCAATCAGTTGCACGGGACGGCCTCGGAGTTCAACCAGATCTCCAACCTCGCCGGCACCCCGTTTTTCACTAATGCCGCCGGGCTGAAGAAGCCGCCCTACCGCCAGAACCTGTGGAGCGCGACCGTGGGCGGGCCGGTATGGATTCCCAAGGTGTTCAACGGCAAGGACCGCTTGTTCTGGTTCTTCGCCTACGAAGGCTTCGCCGATGCTTACGCGACTCCCGCGTACTTCACCGTCCCCACGGCAGCCGAGATCCAGGGCGATTTCTCGCACCTGCTGTCGCTCAACAGCGGGTCGAAGAACTACACTCTCTATGATCCTTCGACCGCGGTTCTCAACGGCAGCACCATCACGCGCACCGTCTTCCCCGGCAACATCATCCCGTCCAACCGTCTCAATCCGATCGCGACGAACTTTCTCAAGCAGTACACGCCCGCTCCCAATACGCAGGGAGTTTACGACGATACGAATAACTTCCTCTCCCCTGAGAACACGGTGGATAACTACCATTCCTTCTCCGGCCGCGGCGATGTCAATATCAGCAACAAGAACAAGCTCACGGTAAGCGGCCGGCAGAGTTATTGGTGCCAGACCGGGCCCAACGATATTGTTCAGAATCTTGCGTATACCCAGCATCCGATCTGCCGCGACCTCTGGGGCGGCATGATCGACGACGTGCACACCTTCTCGCCGAGCTTTGTCGGCGACCTGCGATTGGGCTTCAACCGTTACGATCAATATTCCTTCCAGCCCAGCCAAGGCTACGATCCTTCGCAACTCGGTTTCCCTTCCTACATCGCTGCCAACTCGCCCCACCTGATGATGCCGCTGTTCACTTTCTCCGACGGCTACGCCGGCAATGCCGCGACGTCGTCTTATTACATCAATCAGCCTTACAACACCTACCAGGCGTTCAACAGTTACACCAAAATCATCGGGACGCACAGCGTCAAGTTCGGCGGCCAGGTGCTGTTGCAGGACTTCACCAACCTCAACTGGCTGAATTCGGCCGGAGCGTTCACCTTCGATACCGGTAGTTGGGTAAAAGCCACCAGCAGCGCGACCGCGCCGACGCTGGGAGGATCCATGGCGCAGTTTCTTCTGGGCCTGCCGACCAGCGGATCCATCGACAACTACTCCCCGTCTAAAAACGACTCCTGGTACGACACACTGTTCATCCACGACGACTGGCACGCCAGGCCCAACGTGACCGTCAACATGGGACTGCGCTGGGAATACGGTTCCCCGACCACCGAGAGCCACAACCGGCAATCGATCGGATTCGACCCTACGGCCGCCAACCAGGTGGCGGCAGCGGCCGCCGCGGCCTATGCCAGGAACCCGCTACCCCAACTACCTCCCAGCCAGTTCTCGGCAACGGGTGGATTACTCTTTGCGAACTCCAGTAACCGCTCGGCCTACACGACTTCGCACAAAGCCTTCGCGCCCAGATTCGGAATCAGTTGGACACCCAGCGCGCTGCATAATAAGACCGTGATTCGCGCCGGCACCGGCATCTTCTATTACAACTACGGAGTCCTGCTGGCGCAGCAACCCGGATTCAGTATTCAAAATCAATATGTGGCCACGAACAACAGCTACCTGAGTCCGGCCACCACTCTGAGTAACCCGTTCCCCAACGGTATCTCGCAGCCCCCCGGCGCCACGGCCGGGATCAACACCTATCTCGGCCAGAGCGTCACGTATTACAACCCGAACCTCCAAAACCAGTACAGCTTGCGCTGGACCCTGGATATTCAGCAGCAGCTCCCACACGATACCGTCCTCCAGATCGGCTACCTGGGGAACCACTCCGTTCACCTGACGACGAACTACAGCCTGACATCGCTCCCCGTACAATACCTGAGCACCTCACCTTTCCGCGATAACGCCACCATCAACGCCCTGGCCGCCGTGGTGCCCAATCCTCTTGCGGGCCTGCTCCCCGGCACCAGCCTGAACGGCTCGACTACCGCCGCATCCAACGTGCTGCGTCCCTTCCCCGAGTTCACCGGCGTCACCGAGAGTACCCTGAACAACGGCGGGTCGTACTTCCACTCCATCAACATCAAAGTCCAGAAGCGCTTCTCGCGCGGTCTGCAGTTTGTCGTAAACTACAATCATTCGCGGCTGATGGACAGCATCAATTATCTGAACGGCGGCTCGCCGGCTCTGGAAAGGCGAGTCTCCGCCTACGACCGTCCGAATAGCTTCGTCGCTGGCGGAACTTACGATCTGCCCTTCGGACCCGGCAAACAGATCGGCGCCAATATGAACCGCGCGCTCGATTTTGTAGTTGGCGGCTGGTCGCTAGCCACGATCTACACGCTGCACAGCGGCGCTCCGCTCTCCTGGGGCAACCTCATTTATCTGGGCGCGCCGTTGAACTACAACGCGGAGAACGCGAACCACGCGTTCGACACTACCGCGTTCAATACAGTCACGAGCCAACAGCTATCCCAGAACTTTCGAACGTTCCCATCGCAGTTCAACAACCTGCGCGTGGATCACACCAATAACATCAATCTCACCCTGACCAAGACGTTCTCCATTAAGGAGCGGGTGAAGGTACAGTTCCGCGCCGAGGCGTTCAACCTGACCAACAAGCCGCTGTTCGCCGGCGCGACCCTGACCGCCACCAGCGCCAGTTTCGGCACTATCGGCAGCCAGACCAATAATCCGCGTTACATCCAGTTCGGTCTTCGCGTCACGTTCTGAGCGGCTACCCGACGAACACCAGGCCCGACGGCAGGTCCTCGCCGAAGATCCGTCCTAGCGTCCGGTCGTCTTCTTCCTCGCCCTCGAGAACCGGCAGCAGCCGGTCTGCGTTCGACAGCGGTTGAAGCTTCGCGCGAACCAGTTCACGCGTGGCCGGAGCCAGATCGCGGGTCGGATCCTCGGTGCGCCGCGCCATGGAAGCCAGCGCGTCGCCGGCAGCCGGGACCCGCAGCAGCGCTTCCACCCAGCGCGTGACGGTGGCCGGCGGCACCACCAGGTTGATCGGCCCGTAGAAGAGCTTGCGCGCGCCCAACCGCGAGAGGCACCACAGCTCGCTTTCCTTGAAATCGCCGGCCTTCAGTCGCTTGATCAGCGCGTCCCCCAGTTCGGTCTTGGTTCCGATCGGCAACAGCTCCAGGCAGCTGGCCGTGCGCCACATCTCGCGGAGCAGCGACGGGTTCACGCGCTGCGGCTTCTTGTTGCCGCGCGGCAGCAGGTTCGCCGAGAGGCGCTGGTAGATATCCGTTTGCTGATTGCGATTGAGCCCACCGGCCACGCGCCCCCAGAAAATCCACCAGTCGATTTCGCACTGCACCTGGTTGCTGTAGGTCAGTCCGCCGGAGTAGATGCGCCGCGCCTGCTCGATGCGGAAATCGTCGCCGGGAAATCCGAAACCGGGGCGCAGGCAGAATCCGGCCAGGTTGAGCCAGCGGATCTCGAATGCCGGGCTCTTCTTGCGGCCGTCGGCCACGGGCAGGAACGCATCGGCCATCTGGCGAATCGTGGACAGGGGCCAGCTATTACGGCCCAGCCCCATGGTCTGCTCGAGCTTCGCCGGCAGCTCCTCGGGCGGAATCGGCGATTTTGCCGCGGGCGCGAACACCTCCGAAATCAGCTCCAGGGAAGCCTTCAACGCCTGTTCGCTGACCACCGCCGCCGCCTTCCGCTCCACCGGCGCCGCTGCGGCCGCTTTGCGCAGCTCGAACTGGAGGTTCCAGCGATTGTCGCTGATCTTCGATTCGCACCACGTCTCCAGCGTTCCGATTTCGGTCAGGCGCGCGCCCAGCTTCACCGGAATCAGGCGCTCCTCGGCCTTCTTGCCAAACCGGATCACGGCGTTCAGCGGCGCGTGGCGGTGCAGGCCGGGATCGTCCACGTCGAACTCGATCACGTTGCCGAGCTGGTCCTCCGTGCGCGTCAGCGAGCTGTAGAGCCGGAAGCTCACCGGCCGGTTGGCGACCAGTTGCAGCGCGTCGTCATCGATCTCCAGTGCTGCGCCTTCCTCGGCCCCTCGCGGCACCAGGCAGACTGCCCGGAACTTGCCGTCCTTGGCATCGCCGAGCGCGATATAGTACGTCCGCGGCAGCCCGCCGCGTACGAGTACGCCGCTTCCGGTCGAGCGCACGTACGAGTAGTACGCCGCTCCGCGCGCCACCGCGAGATCGAGGTCGGTGTTCTCGAAGATCTCCGGCCGCCGCCCGTGCCACTGGCCCACCACGTCCGCCACGCGCTCGCGAAGGATCTCCGGAATGAAGAATCCGCCGTTGAACAGGATGGCGTCGGGGACCTGCCCGGTGGGCTCCAGAAACTCGTTCAGGTGACGCGTCACCGCCGGGTCCGTCACGTATGGCAAACCGAGCTCGCGGAACAGGCTGCGCTTTTCTTCCTTGGGCAGCTCGCCGCGCGGCGTGAATGGAAGGAAACCGTCGAGCGCCAGCTCCAGTGCCTCTTCGCGCAGGATCTCGGTCTTCAGCGATTTGCCGATCAGCGCCGAGCCCGACCCCAGCACGGTGATCTCCACGGACTTCAGGTTCGGATCGTTCAACAGCCGCTCCTTTGCCGCCGAACATTGCCGCCTGAGGCCGCTTCGCTGCCGGATCGAGAGCGGGACCCCCAGCTTAGTCTCCACCAGCCAGGCCAGCGTCAGATCCAGGTTGTCGCCGCCCAGCAGCAGGTGTTTGCCTACGGCGGTGCGCGTGAAGTTCACCAGGTCGCCATCGCGCGAGACGCGGATCAGGCTGAAGTCGCTGGTTCCGCCGCCCACGTCGCACACCAGCACAATCTGCCCGTCGAAGAGCTTTTTGCGCGATGCCGCCAGGTTGTTGGCGATCCACGAATAGAAAGCCGCTGCCGGCTCTTCCAGAAGAGTGAGCTTTTCCAGCCCGGCATCGCGCGCCGCCATGACGGTAAGCTCGCGGGCTTCCTCGTCGAACGATGCCGGGACGGTGAGCACGATCTCCTGCTCGGCCAACGGCGAGCCCTTGGCACGGTCCCACTCCTCCCGGAATTTTGCGATGAACCGCGACGAGACCTCCACCGGCGACAGCACGCGCCCCGTCTCCTGCGAATCCCACGGCAGGATCTTCGCCGTGCGGTCCACGTCGGGATTCGAGAGCCACGACTTCGCCGAGTGCACCAGCCGCGTCGGGATCAGCGCCCCTTGCTCGCGGGCATAGACGCCGACCGGCCGTCCGTCTTCGAGGAAGAGAAACGAAGGCAGCGTCCGCCGTGGCTCGACGCGTCCCGGAGCCACAAGCTGCGGCGTTTCGAAGATGTGCAGCGGCGGAAAATCGCGGTCTTCGGCCTCGCGATCGTCGATATAGGCAAGGGCGGAGTTGGTGGTGCCGAGGTCAATCCCGATTTTCATGGGTACATTACCAGATTACCCGCGATCCGGCCAGAACTTCAGATACGGCTTGTTTGCCAGCATTCGCAGCAAGTACACCGCCAGCTCGCGCGCATGATAATCGCCCCACATGCTGGATTCGCCCGCCGGCACTTTCGCGCCCTCCGGAATGGCGTCCCAGCCGTTGGGCCGGTGATACACCGAGTGCAAGATCAGTCCCTGATGATCGGCACTCGTGCTCAAGTACGGCTCCGCAAAAATCGTGTCCGCCACTTTGAGCCCCGCGCGCCAGTAGCGATCGTCCTTCAACCGCCGTCCCAGGCGCAGCAGTCCCTGAGCGCCGATTGCCGCCGCCGAGCTGTCCACCGGCTCGTACGGGTTGAACGGATCGGCGGGAGTGGTGCGCCAGTCCCCAAGCTGCGCCAGTCCGGGAGCCCCGGTGTCCCAGTAAGGCACGCCCTCCGGCGGAGTGTTCCCGATGTAGAAATCGCACGTGGCGCGCGCGGCCTTCTCCATGATCGCCCGCGTCTCGTCGTGGCCTTCCAACATATCGAACAGCTCGAGCTGTTCCGCGAACCCGCACATGGCCCACGCCAGGCCGCGTGTCCAGGTGCTGAACGGCGAATAGCCCTGCTGCGAACTCGGGCAGCGATAATTCCCGTCGTTGATGTTGAAGATGCTTTCGTGCGCGGTCCGCCCGCGCACGTCGTAGGCATCGCGCCCTTCCCCGTACCACACGGCGTATTGCGCTGTCGCGCGCGCGTGCAGCGCCACTCGATCGATCAGCGGGATTTTCTTGTCGTTCTCCCCCATCAGCGCGTGCCCCAGCAGGTGGGCCACCGCCGGCGCGCGCAGGGTGCGGATGGTATCCACGAACAGCGAGTGCGGCCCGTTGAAGCTGTAGATATATCCGCCCCCGTCGGCCGTCCGCGTCCACCGCGCCGCCTGCACCGCGCCCGACACCTTGAGCGCCATCTCGTAGAAGCGCCGCTCCCACGGGTTCTCCGCGATGCGGCCCTCGCTCATCAGGCGCAGCAGGTTGCCGTAGGTGCTGACGTTGTTGAACCCGTGATCGTGTACGCCTATATGGCTCACGTGCGGCGCCATCACCGCCACAGTCCGTTCGCGTCCGATCTCCAGAAATTCGGCGTCGCCCGTGGCGTCGAATTGCAGGATGGCGCTGCCGAACTGGAAGCCCTGGGTCCACTCGGTCCATCCGCGGCTGGTATACCTGCCGCGCACAGTGAACACGGGCGAGCCCTGCGCGGGCGACCACGAATTCTCGATCGAGCGAATCTTGGCCGCTGACAGCTCAAATAGGCGGCGCAGCTTGGGCGCGAAGGCGGAAAGGTCGGGTGCGGAACGGAGGTCGATCATGAATTGTCAATCTTAACTTGCGGCGCGGCAGCCCAAAAACGTGTATAGTCTCACGAAGGAGAAATTATGGCGAAACGCATCCTGCTGGCCGGCCTTGCCGCCGGGCTGGTGCTCTACGTATGGGAGTCGGTCGCCCACCTCGCGCTGCCCCTCGGAGAAGCCGGAATCAGCGTTTTCCCGAACGAACCGGCCATGCTCACCGCCATCAGGCAGAACGTGGCCGAAAACGGCTTCTACTTCTTCCCCAACCCCAACCCGCCAAACAGCACGGAAGAACAGAAGAAGCAGGCCATGCAGTCGATGCTCACCGGGCCGTCCGGGATCATGGTTGTGCGCCCGCATGGCGACCCCGGCATGACTCCCGCCCGGCTGGGTCTGCAGGCTCTCTTCGACATCCTCTCGATGATCGTGGCCGCGGTCGTGCTTTCCCAGGCGGCCGCCCTGAAGCGCTTCGGCCCGCGAGTAGCCCTGGTGGCGATGCTGTCCGCCATTCCGACGCTGCGCACCGAACTGCCGCAATGGAACTGGTACGGTTTTCCCGCGCTCTACACCACGGCGCAATTCGCGCTGCACGCGGTCGGCTTCATCCTGGGCGGCCTGGTGCTGGCGAAGATGATCAAAGCCGCTCCAGAATGGCCGCGGTAGCGTCGTAATCGCCGCGCAGATTCAGATTCAGGCCGGAGCTCATCAGGTACGCCCCGCTGTACTGTTGCTGCCGATCGGCGAGTTTGTTGTTTATCGACTCGACCTTGTACACCGCACGCGGATCCAGACCGCGCAGGCGGATCGCCGGTGCGTCCTCGCGCAACTGCTGGGAATGCCGGAACGCAAACAGCACCGCCTGCCTGCCCTCGGCCGCGACGTACTCGGTCGCCGTGACATCCTCCGTGCGCGGCGAGAGCAGCCGGTAAAGATCGCCGGTCTGCACCGTCGCGCGAATGCGTTTGTACGCAGCGATCATGTTCGTGGCCAGCGCCGTATCCTGGTCCGTAAACTTGTTCAGGTTGGCTCCGATGCCGAGCGCACCCTGCATGGCCACCAGGAAGCGGTACGCGAGCGACGTGCTGCGCCCGTTCATGTTCGGCACGTCCGTCACCCACGCCGACATGATTTTCGCGGGATAGGCGAAGGAAAATCCTTCCTGAATGCGCAGGCGGTCGAAGGCCTCCGTGTTGTCGCTAGTCCAGACTTCGTCTACGCGCTGCAGAACGCCGAGATCGATGCGCCCGCCGCCTCCCGAGCACGACTCGATCTCCAGCTTCGGGTGCTTTGCGCGCAGCCGGTCGAAGATCTCGTAGAGATTCCGCACGTACTGCACCCAGAGCCGCCGCTCCTCAGCCGCTCCCGCCTCCGGCCATCCCGGCTCGCTGAAGGAGCGATTCATGTCCCACTTGAAGTACCGGATGTTGTACTCGGAGGCCAGCTTGTCGAGCACCGCGACGAGATACTCCTTCACCTCGCTGCGTGCCAGGTTGAGAATCATCTGGTTGCGCAGCTCGCTGCGCGGCCGGCCGGGAAAATTGATGACCCAATCGGGATGCGCGCGGTACAGGTCGCTGTTGGCGTTGACCATCTCCGGTTCCACCCACAGCCCGAAATCCATACCAAGCGAATTCACGTGATCGATCAGGCCCTTCAGCCCCTGCGGAAATTTCTGCGGATTGACGAACCAGTCGCCCAGGCCTGCGCGATCGTTGTTGCGTGCGCCGAACCAGCCGTCGTCCATCACGAACAGTTCGACACCGAGCTTGGCGGCTTTGCCCGCCAGCTCCCTCTGGCCGGCCTCGTTGACTGCGAAGGTCGTAGCTTCCCAGGAGTTGTAGAGCACCGGCCGCAGCCGCGAAGTCGCGCCGCCGGGCAGGATCTGCTCGCGCGTGAAGCGGTGCAGCGTGCGCGATGCCGCGCCGAACCCGGCATCCGAGTAGCCGCCGTAAAACGGCGGGGTGTCCAGCGTGTCGCCGGGCTTCAGCGGGTAGGAGAAGTCGAAGCTGTTCATCCCGCCCGTCACGCGCACCTGACGGTAGGGCGTTTGCTCCACCGTGATCCGCCAGTTGCCGCTCCAACCCAGCGCGCCGAACCAGACGCGCCCGTGCGCTTCGCCGGCATCGCCGGCATCGATCATGAACCACGGATTGAAATTGTGGCTGGTGTGCCCCTTCCGGCTCTCGATCACTTTCTGCCCTTCGTGAACCGGCTCGTGCTGAATCTGCGTCTCTCCGGCCCAGCGCCCCGCGACGTAGGTCAGGTTGTAGCCGTCGCCCGGCAGCAGGTTCCAGACCGCGGACTGCGCGCTCTCGATGGTGAACGCGCGCTGCGTCCCGTTGCGAATCGTGGCCGACCGCCGCAGGATGCCGGAGTCGGGGTACACGTGATAATGCAGCGTCACCTCGACCGGGTCGTTGATGTCCTTGAGCACGATCTCCAGATCGTCGCCCGCGATCCTGTGCGAGACGTAGTGCAGCACCAGGTCACGGACTCCATCTTCGCGCGCGATCTTCAGCGCCGGTTCGTAGTAGCGCGGACCGCCCCACCCGGGAAACTCTTCTGCTTCGAGCATCTGCCGCGGATCGAAGCTGGAAAGATCGCGCCGCGGCGGAGGTGTGGCGAGATCGTCGAGCCGCCACAGCGGAGCGCCCCAATACAGGTGCCGCAGGGCCCCGTCGGCGCCAAGGCCGAGGGCATAGGAGCTGGTTCGCGTTGTGAGGAGCCAGACCTTGCGCGACTCGTTGAACTGAATCGATTGCGCCGTAAGTTCTGTGGCGGCCAGGAGGAGAATTGCAGATACGCGCAACATCGCCCACTAGCGTAGCAGAGCGCGCAAAAACCAATCGGCCGCGGATGAACGCGGATGAACGCAGATAACACAAAATCAGCGTTCATCCGCGGCCAATTACCTTTTTGGTTAGATCATCCCCAGAACTGCGTTGATCACGATCGCCACCATCCCCGCCGGAATGGCGATCTTCCACCCGATGTTCATGAGCTGATCGTACCGATACCGCGGAAACGTCCCGCGGAACCAGATCATCAGGTAGATGATAACGCTCACCTTGAAGACGAACCAGAAGATCCCGATCATCACTTCGTTGACTGCCGGCACCGCAAAAACCAGCCCCACCAGCACCAGGAGCGCGATCGCGGCCAGCAGGACCTTCTGTTGCAGCGGGTCCACCAGCTTCTTCACCAGCTTCAAAGATGCCAGTCCCGAGCCCACGAACAGCAGCACCGGAATGCCGTAGTTCAGCGGCTTCTCCAGCCACGCCACACTCGGGAACGGCCGCAGCCATCCGCCCCAGAAGATGGTCACCGCCACCGACGCGACCACGAAGATGTTCGCGTACTCGGCCAGAAAATACAGCGCCCACCGGAAGCCGCTGTACTCCGTGTGAAAACCGGCCACCAGCTCGCTCTCGGCCTCGGGCAGGTCGAACGGCGCGCGGTTGGTCTCCGCCGTCGCGGCAATGATGTACAGCGCGAAGGGCACGATCATGAAGCCGTAATTGGCAAAGATACCCCACACTCCGCGGTCGATCTGCGATTGCACGATTCCGCGCATGCTGAGCGTGCCGGCCACCATCACTCCGCTCAACAGAGCGAAAGCCAGCGCCACTTCGTAGCTCACAAGCTGCGCCGCGCTGCGCAGCGCTCCCAAGAGCGGATAGTGGCTGTTGGACGACCATCCGCCGAGGATGATCCCGAGGATCCCAACCGCGCTCATCGCCGAGATCACCAGCAGCCCGACGTTCACATCCGCCACGTAAATATTCCTGGCAAACGGGATCATGGCGAACGCGGTCAGCGCCGTGATGGTCGAGATGCAGGGCGCGAACCAGAACATGGCCTGATCGGCATCGGTCGGGATGATGTCTTCCTTAAGAAGCAGCTTGAGCGCATCCGCGATCGGCTGCAACAGGCCGTGCGGGCCGACGCGCATCGGGCCCAGCCGCACCTGGAAATCGGCCAGGACCTTGCGCTCCACCAGCACGATATATCCCGCCACCAGCGGGAATGCCGCGATGACCACCAGCGTCACCAGAATCGGCACGAACAGCGGATGATTGAGGACCGTCTGCATATCGGAATCACCGGAACAGCGAAGTCGAGGTCTGCGCCAGGCGCAGGAACGGGTCGGGATAGATGCCAATCGCCAGCGTCGCCACTACGCTCGTGGCCAGCGCCAGCCGCAGCCCGACGGTCGTCGCCATAGGCGGAGCTTTTGCCTCGGCCTCGCGGAGGAACATCGTCTTCACGATCTTGAAGTAGTAGTAAATTGCCACCGCGACATAGGCCGTGGCGATCACCGCAAGATAATAGTGTTTGGTCTGGATCAGCGCCAGGAAGATGTAATACTTCCCGAGGAAGCCGGCCGTCGGTGGAATGCCCGCCAGTGACAGCAGGAAAATCAGCATCAGGAATGCGTATCCCGGGCTCTTGTGGACCAGCCCCGCGATGTCGTCGAGGTCTTCGCCGATGATGTTGGCCCGGCGCAGCGCCACCACCACCAGAAACGCACCCAGGTTCATGAAGGTGTAAACCATCACGTAGACCGAAATGCCGAGCAGCCCGGTCTCGTTGCCTGCAATCAGGCCGAGCAGCATGTAGCCCGCATGCGAAATCGAGCTGTACGCCAGCAGCCGCTTGATGTTGGTCTGGTTGATTGCAGCCAGGTTGCCAAGGGTCAGCGTCAGCACCGCGATCACACTCAACAGTGGTTCCCATGTGTCTCGGGCGGCAGCCAGGGGCCCAAGGAAGATCCGCAGCAGGAATGCGATGCTCGCCGCTTTCGAAGCCACCGAAAGGTATGCCGTCACGGTCGTCGGCGCGCCTTCATAAGCGTCCGGCGCCCACATATGGAAGGGTGCGGCCGAGATCTTGAAGAGCAGTCCGACGGCCGTCGTGGTGAGTGCCAGGAACACCACCGGATCCCACGCAGGCCGCTGCGCGATCTCCGCGGCGATGTCGGCCAGGTTGGTGGAGTGCGCCATCCCGTACATCACCGAGAACCCGTACACCAGGAAGCCGCTCGAAAACGCGCCCAGCAGCAGGTACTTCATCGCCGCCTCGTTCGACCGCCGGTCACTGCGCAGGAATCCGACCATCACGTAGAAGCACAGCGCCATCAGCTCCAACCCGATGAACAGCGTGATCAGGTCCGTGCCTGTCGCCAGGAAATACATTCCGCACTGGGCGAACAGAATCAGCCCGTAATATTCTCCGTGGTGCTCGCCGGCGATTTCCAGGTACTTGTACGAGACCAGTGCCACGATGAGCGCCGCCGCCAGGAAGATCCAGTTGAAGAAGATGCCGAAGCCGTCGATCATCACGCTCTTACTGAATCCGGAGAACTGGCTCACTCCCGAACTCGCCAGCCAGGCCTGCTGCTTGTACAAACCGATCCCGGTGAAGATCTCCGCGATCGCCACGAAAACGATGAGGTATTTGCGATGCCGCGGGTCGGGAAACAGCAGGAAATCGAACAGCAGGACGGCGCATCCGAACAGGGCCAGCATGATCGCCGGGATGATGGTGAAGTGATCGTTGGCGGTGTAGAACTGGCTGAAGTCGATCATCTTGCTCGCTCCGCTCGCGGGGTCAGGGGCTGAGGGCCAGGGGCCGGGGATGAGGCCGCACCTGACAGTTCACCAGCAGATTTTTTTGCAGTGCGCGAGGACGCAGAATAAGCGGCTGGGTTCACGAGTGCCACGGGCTCCCCGGCCCCCGGCCCCTGGCCCCCGGCCCCTGTTTGGGCCCCTGCATTCTGCACGCCGCCGCTTCCGTAGTATCCCGGCCGTACTCTTTCCACAATCTCCGCCACCGGCTTCCGGAGGATGTCGAAGTACGGCTTCGGATAGACGCCGATCCAGATCGCCCACGCAATCAGCGGCAGGAAGACCGCGATCTCGCGCGGGTTCATATCCGGAATGGTCAGGTTCTTGCCGTTGGTCACCTGGCCCAGGATCGTCCGCTGGTACAGCCATAGCAGGTAGGCCGCTCCCAGGATTACTCCGGTCACCGCGAACGCCGCCCAGATGCGGTTGGCCTCGAACGCGCCCTGCAAAATCGTGAACTCACCGATGAATCCGTTCAACAGGGGCAGGCCCGCCGAGCTCAGCATCGCAATCGCGAAGATGACGGCGAACTTGGGCATCACGTGCGCCAGCCCGCCGTATTCCTTGATCTCGCGCGTGTGCCGGCGCTCGTAGATCACCCCGATCACAAGGAAGAGCATGCCGGTCGAAATTCCGTGGTTGATCTGCTGCAGCACGCTCCCCGCGATCCCGTTAGGGTTCAGCGAAAAGATGCCCAGGGTGCAGAAACCCAGGTGGCTTACCGAAGAGTACGCGATCAGCTTCTTCCAGTCCGCCTGCATCAGGCACACCAGCGCTCCGTAGATGATGCCGATCAGCGAGAGAATCGCCAGCACCTGCACGATCGTCTGGTCCACGCTGGCCTTAGGCAGCAGCGGCAGCGAGAACCGCAGGAATCCATAGGTCCCCATTTTCAGGAGCACGGCGGCCAGAATCACGGAGCCCGCGGTGGGCGCTTCCACGTGGGCGTCGGGCAGCCATGTGTGGAACGGGAACATCGGCACCTTGATGGCGAATCCCACGAAGAACGCCCAGAAGACCCACTGCTGCAGGCCGAGCGGCAGGTTGAGCTTCATCAGCTCGGAAATCTCCAGAGTGTAGAAGCCGAACTGCTGGAAGTGCTGGAAGTAGAGGGTCAGGATGCCGAGCAGCATCAGTACCGAGCCCGCCAGGGTGTACAGGAAGAACTTGATCGCGGCGTAGAGCTTCCGCGGGCCGCCCCATACACCGATGATGAAGTACATGGGCACCAGCACCAGCTCCCAGAACACGTAGAACAGGAAGAAGTCCAGCGAAATAAACACGCCGAGCATGCCCGCCTGCAACAGCAGGAACATGGCGTAATATTCCTTCACCCGCTCCTGGATCGCGCTCCAACTGCACAGAATCGAGAGGAAGCCCATCAGGGTGGTGAGCATGACGAGCAGCAGGCTGATGCCGTCGATCCCGAGGTGATAGTGCACGCCTAGCGAAGGAATCCAGTCGGCCTTTTCCTCGAACTGGAATCCCCCGGGGCCGACTGCAAACCGCGTGACGAGGGGCAGCGAGATCAGAAACCCGGCAAAGCCAACCAGGTTTGCCCAGACGCGGATCAGATCCTTGTGCCTGCCGGGAATAAACAGCAGGACCGCAAGGCCGGCCAGCGGCGTCAGCAACACGATACTTAGTAAGTGCTGGTCCATATGGTTACCGAACCACGTAATACCCGAAGAACACCAGGACCCCGATCACTACAAAAAACGCGTAAGCCTGCACGCGCCCGGTTTGAAGCAGGCACACGGGGTAGGAGAGCATCTTGACGACGAAACTCGAAAAGCGCACTGCTCCGTCCACGATCCAGGTGTCCCACCACATGGAAACCGTCGCTGTGAAGCGTGTGAACCACCCGGCGCCGTTCACCCCTCCATCCACGACATTTCGGTCGAATGCGCCCAGCAACAGGCCGCCCTTCTTGCACAGGCCGTCCACGAACAGGTATTCGTAAACCTCGTCCACATACCACTTGTTGTAGAGACACTTGTGCAGTTGAGGGAAGCGATCGTAAATGCGCTCGGGAATCTCCGGCCGGTTGTGATACAGATGGCGTGCCAGCAGAATGCCGCAGATTGCAATTGCCACCGAGACGCCCATCAGCATCCATTCGAGCCCCGTGTCGTGCGCTCCAGCGGCTTCAACCGCCGGTTCCCCGAACACGGGCGCCAGCCAGGTCTCGAATCCGCGGAAGAACTCGGGCAAGCCCCAGAGCTTCGGCGTCCCCAGCCAGCCGGCGAGCACGCTGCCCACCGCGAGGATGCTGAGCGGCACGGTCATCGAAGCCGGCGACTCATGAATGTGCGCCGCGACCTCCGGCTTTACGCGCGACTTGCCGTAGAACGTCATATTCATCAACCGCCACATATAAAATGCCGTCATCGCCGCCGTGGTCAGGCCAACCGTGTACAGCAGCTTCGATCCCAGCGGCGAGCTGAACGCCTGCCACAAAATCTCGTCCTTGGAGAAGAATCCCGCCAGCCCCGGAATTCCCGCAATCGCCACCGAGCCTACCCACATGGTCCAATGCGTAATCGGAATCTTGTTCTTCAAATCGCCCATGTAGCGCATGTCCTGCTCGCCGCCCATGGCATGAATCACAGAGCCGGAGCAAAGGAAGAGCAGGGCTTTGAAGAAGGCATGCGTGAACAGGTGGAAGACCGCCACCCAGTACGCACCCACGCCCGCCGCCAGGAACATGTATCCGAGCTGGCTCACGGTCGAGTACGCCAGCACGCGCTTGATATCGT
The DNA here is from genome assembly GCA_035499435.1 of Candidatus Acidiferrales bacterium. Lineage (GTDB taxonomy): Bacteria > Acidobacteriota > Terriglobia > Bryobacterales > Bryobacteraceae > Solibacter. The sequence goes on from DATJYW010000193.1 coordinate 30,889, forward strand.
TCTGTACCAGCGCGATGCTCGCCGCCAGAATCGCCGTGAACGCGCCCACGGTCGCCACCACGGCGCTGGTCGAAGGCGTCAAATGGAAGAGCGCCGAACTCCGCGCCACCATGTACACCCCCGCTGTCACCATGGTCGCGGCATGGATCAATGCGGAGACCGGCGTCGGACCCTCCATCGCGTCCGGCAGCCAGACGTACAGCGGGAACTGCGCCGATTTTCCCGTGGCCCCGAAGAACATGCACAGGGCGGCCACGCTGAGAATCCCGAAGCCGGCTGTCTCGGCAGTGTAATGATGCAGCGCCGCATTCACATCGGTGAATCGCAGCGTGCCCAGCAGGCTCATCAATAACAGCATGCCGATGACGAACCCGGCATCGCCCACGCGGTTTACCACGAACGCCTTTTTGCCCGCATCCGCCGCCGACTGCTTGTGGAAGTAGAAGCCGATCAGCAGGTAGCTACACAACCCGACGCCTTCCCAGCCGACGAACAACAGCGCATAGTTATTGGCCAGCACCAGCATCAGCATGAAGAAGATGAACAGGTTGAAGTAGCCAAAGAACCGGTAATACCCGTTGTCGTGGTCCATGTACCCGGTGGCGTATACGTGGATCAGAAATCCGATGCCGGTCACCACCAGAATCATCACCGAGCTCAGCGGGTCCAGCAGAAAGCCCCAATCCAGCGTGAAGGTGGAGAGAGCGCCCGACGCGGTATGGAACGGCATCCCCGCGATCCACGTAAACTGGATCACTTCATGGATTTTGTGTGTCTGTTCCGAAAGCTGCCACACCGCGCCGACGCTGAAGATGAACGAGAGCAGCACCATCCCCGGGCACAGAAGCTTGATCAGGAATTTGGTCCCTGACCCATGATGATGATCGTGCGCGTGATCATGGCCGTGGTCATGCGAATGATCATGCACGTGGTCGTGATCATGATGATGGTGGTGGTGTTCCCCGACCCCCGACCCCTGACCCCCGGCCCCATGTTCGTAGATCGGCTCCACGCCCGGAGCCACCGCGACCTCCGACGCCGGCTGCGGATCGAGCTTCTTGCCGAACAGCAGCATCAGGACCGCCCCGAAGAGCGGGAACAGCGGAATCAGCCAGATCTGGTCTAAGAAATTCACGGCATTCCTACCACTTCAGCAAGTCCACTTCATCGGCCAGCACGGTTTCCTTGTTGCGGAACAAAGCAATCAGGATGCCCAGGCCCACCGCTGCCTCGGCCACCGCATCCGTGATCACGAAGATGGCGAAGATCTGGCCGCTGATGTTCTGAAGCGCGTGCGAAAACGCAATCAGGTTGATATTCACCGCGTTGAGGATCAGCTCGATGCTCATCAGGATGATCACGATATTGCGGCGCGTCAGCACGCCCACGGTGCCGATCAATAGCAGTGCCGCGCTCAAGGCCAGGTAATGTACCGTCGTAATCGGGTGCATCTTCAGATCCTCTTCTTGGCCATTACCACCGAGCCCACCACCGCCACCAGCAGCAGCAAGCTCGCAATCTCGAACGGCAGCAGGTATTCGGTGAACAGCGTGTTGGCGATCATCTCCGTGTTGCCGAGCGCCGCGCTCGCGGCCGGCGGCGCCGCATCGGCAATTTTGAACGCGTCCTTGCCCTTCCAGACGAAGTAGCCTACCTGCGCGCCCACCAGGGCTACGGCAATCAGTGCCACCATCCATTGCCGGTTGAACTGCCGCTCTTTCGCCGCCTGGTCCAGGTTCACCAGCATGATCACGAACAGGAACAGCACCATGATGCCGCCCACGTACAGCACGATCTGGACCGCGAACAGAAACTCCGCCTTCTGCAGCAGGTACAAGCCTGCGACCCCAAGCAGCGAAACGATCAGGGAAATCGCGCTGTGCACCGCGTTGCGCCGCGTAATGGTCAGGATCCCGCCTCCCAGGACCATCACGGCGAAGATGTAGAACATTACCGTATCGATCAACATTTGTATTGGGTGGGCTTGGGTCCTTCTTCCAGCGTCTGGCGGTCCCAGATCTGGCCCTCGCGCGTGTACGTAGCCATTTCGAAGTCCTGCGTCAGCTCCAGCGCGTCCACAGGGCAGGCGTCTTCGCAGAGCCCGCAGAACATGCACCGCGAGGTGTCGTAGGTAAAGGTGGTGAGCTCTTTCCGCTTGGTGGCCTCGTTGCGTTCGCTGGTGACCACGATCAGCGTTTCCGGGCACGCCAACGCGCACAGGTTGCACGCGATGCACAGCGTCTCGCCGTTATCCGGATTGATATTCAGCCGCGGCGCTCCGCGATACCGCTCCGCCACCTTCGGCCGCTCCGCCGGATATTGCTCCGTGTAAATGTACTTCGGGTTCTGGTTCCGAAACGTCACCCAGAGCCCCTGGAACAAATCCACTAGAAAAATCTTCTTGAGAATGCTCATACCGTCCCCTCACCACGGAGCCGCAGACCCCGGCCCCCGGCCCCTGACCCCTGGCCCCTGTTCACCGGTCCACCTCCCCCAGCACAATGTCCAAAGTGCCGATAATCGCCACCACATCCGCGATCAAGCCGCCGGAAACCATGCGGTCCAGCGCCTGCAGGTTCACAAACGACGGCGGCCGGACTCGCAGCCGGTATGGCTGCGTCGATCCGTCGCTGACCATGTAATAGCCGAGTTCGCCCTTCGGCGCCTCGATCGAAACGTAGGCTTCGCCCACAGGGGGCTTGATCACCTTGCCTACCTTGCCCATGATGGGGCCTTCGGGAATCGCTTCCACCGCCTGTGCCATGATACGCACGCTCTGACGCATCTCCTGCATGCGCACGATGTACCGGTCGTAGGTGTCGCCGTTCTCGCGGGTGGGAATCTCGAACTCGTACTTCTCGTATCCGGAATACGGCAGTGCCTTGCGAATGTCCCACTTGACACCCGCGGCGCGCAGCACCGGACCGGTGACGCCGTACTCCTTGCACTCATCGGCGTTCAGCACGCCGACACCCTTGAGCCGACCCACCCAGATCCGGTTGTTGGTGAGCAGTTCCTCGTATTCATCCACCTTGGGCAGGAACCACTTGTTGAAGTCGCGGATGTCCTGCTCGAAGCCGTCGTAGGTCTCGTACTGCAGGCCGCCGATGCGGAAAGCGTGTGTGGTGAGCCGTGCCCCGCAGTACTTTTCGAAGATCTTGAGCGCTTCCTCGCGCTCGCGCAGGCAGTAGAACACCGGCGTGATGGCGCCGATATCCAGCGCATGCGTGCCCAGCCAAAGCAAGTGGCTCGCGATCCGGTTGAGCTCCGTCAGGATCACGCGCACGCACTGCGCACGTGCCGGCACTTCGACGTTAAGCAGCTTCTCCACGGCCAGGCAATAGCCCAAGCCGTTGGAAATGGCCGCGACGTAGTCCATGCGGTCCACGTAAGGGTTGAACTGCGCGTAGGTGCGGTTCTCGCCGATCTTCTCCACCCCGCGATGCAGGTAGCCGATGACGCAGTCGGTGCCCAGCACCTTTTCGCCATCCAGCTTCAGAATCACGCGCAGCACCCCGTGCGTGGAGGGATGTTGCGGGCCCATATTGAGCACGAGTTCAGTGGAGTCTAGAAAAGTGGTATCGGACATACTGAGGTCACTGGCCGCTCGGGATACCCAGATTCTCCTGCACCCACCGGTCGTCCTGCGTCAGAATCGAGTAGTCCTTGCGCAAGGGGAACCCCTGCCATTCCTCGGGAAGAAGGATGCGCCGCAGATCAGGATGGCCGGCAAATTCGATCCCGAACATATCATACACCTCGCGCTCCAGCCAGTTGGCGGTGAGGTGCACGCCGGTGGCGGTCTCGGGCTTGAAGCCTTCCGGAATATAGGTCTTGATCCGGATTCGCTCGTTGCGCGAGAAGCTATATAAGATGTAGACCAGGTCGAAGCGCTCGGCGCGCTTGGGCCAATCCACCGCGGTCACGTCCACCAGGTAGTCGAAATCGGCTTCCAGTTTGAGGTACTCGAGAATCGGGATCACCGAATCCGGCTTGGCCACCAGGAAGTTCTGTCCCAGATACGTCGAGGTCTCTGTGATGCCCTCGGCGAAATGGGCTTTCAGGTCGCGTGGCAGGTCGCTATCCCAGGGAGTGGCCGCCATGGTTGCTGGCGGCTTTGGAGGCGCTGCATGTGCTGCCGGGGCGGGCTTCGGAGGAGCCGCTTTGGCGGCATCCGCGGCTGGTTTGGCCGGCGGCTTGGGTGCCTCGCTCCCGCCGGGAGGAGGCGCCTCGGAGCCCCCAGGCTTTTGCTCGTCAGCCATGTCTGTTCCTTTAGAAGACTCCTACACTTATCACTTGCGGGTATCCGTGTCAAATCGCGCGATACGACACGCCGGCGCTCGATGCCGAATGGCTGCCGTTCGACCCCCGCCACGCTCCAATCGCTTCCAAACTCTCCCGCCCTTTCGCCGGATTGTGTTGTAATAAAAGCTCTTCGCATGTCTGTGTCGAAACGTCTGAGGAGGGGCTTGAGGGCTGTTCAGCGGCGTGTGCGTGAGTGGCGCATGATCGCCAAAGGACTGGCCTCGACGGACCATCCCATCCTGGCGCACGTGATTCCCATGCGCCGCTGCAACCTGGCATGCACCTACTGCAACGAGTTTGACGACCACTCCAAGCCGGTGCCGATCGAGACCATGTACCAGCGCCTGGATCGGCTGGCGGGACTCGGCACCACCATCATCACCATCAGCGGCGGCGAGCCGCTGCTTCATCCCGATCTCGACCTGATCATCGGCCGCGTCCGCAGCCACGGCATGATCGCCGGCATGATCACCAACGGGTACCTGCTGACCGCGGAGCGCATCCAGCGCCTCAACCGCGCCGGGCTCGAGCACCTCCAGATCTCGATCGACAACGTCATGCCGGACGACGTCTCGAAGAAGAGCCTCAAGGTGCTCGACAAGAAGCTCCAGCTGCTGGCCGAGCACGCCGACTTTCACGTGAACATCAACAGCGTGGTCGGCGGAGGCATCCGCAATCCGAAGGACGCGCAGGTCATCGGCCGCCGGGCGCTGGAACTCGGCTTCACCTCGACGGTCGGCATCATCCACGATGGCGACGGCCAGTTGCGCCCCCTTCAGAACGAGGAGCGCGAGGTCTATGCCGCCATGCGCGCCATGGAGAAGGCTAGCTACGCGCGGGTCAACGGCTTCCAGGACAACATCGCGCACGGCCAGGAGAACGACTGGCGCTGCCGCGCCGGCGCGCGCTACCTGTATGTCTGCGAGGACGGCCTGGTGCACTATTGCTCGCAGCAGCGCGGCTACCCGGCCAAGCCGCTGCTCGAATACACGATCGAGGATATCCGCCGCGAGTACCGCACCGCCAAGGGCTGCGCGCCGCGCTGCACCGTTGCCTGCGTCCACCAGGTAGGCTACATCGACGGGTGGCGCGCTCCGCAGACCCTGCCGCAATCGCCGGTCGGCCCGGCGCACACCGGCACGCTGGTACAGCTACAGTAGGCCGACCTTTCGCACCAGCTCCCGGTACCGAGGTTCTCCCCGCAGACTGTCGAACGCGGGTTCGGTCCCGAGCATCGCCATCATCGGGCTGCGTTGCGCCAAGGCCTCGTCAAGAGCCGCGAAGGCGTCTGCTTTCCGGCCGGCCATGGCGGCGCTCATCGCCCGGTAATACGGATTGGCCGATTGCCGCAACGCCTCCAGATCCGATGTACTTCCGCGGCCCTGGTACATCCGCGCCCGCGCGATGCAGAGGCGCGCTTCTTCCATGCGCGGTTCCAATTCCAGGGCGCGGGTGGCGTAGCGCACGGCGTCGTCGAAGCGCCGCGCTTGCAGGAAGACCCAGCCGGCGTCCAGGTTGACGCGCGGCGCGACCGGATCGAGAGCGATTCCCCGGCGCAATTCGTCAATGCCGGCATCCCGTGCACCCGTCTCCACCAGCACGAAGCCGTAGTCGTGATGCGCACGCGCCAGGCTGGCGTTGAGCACCAGCGCGCGTTCGAGATGCCTGCGCGCCTCGCGCCCGTTCCAATCGTTCCAGAAGAGGACCGCGCCGAGCACGGCATGCGCTTCCGCGTTGCGATCGTCAATGCGCAGTGTCTCCTGCGCGGCGGCGCGGGCTTTGGCGAAGGCGCCGGTCGGGCCCAGGCTCCTCAGTGCCGCCCCCAGCCAGCTCTCTGCCAACGCCGCGCGCGGAGCGGCGAACCGTGCGTCGTGCTGGGCAGCCTGCCCGAACCAGTGGATGGCGCGGTCGGGATCGCGCTGATCCAGGTAACGGCCGTTCCAGTAGGCCTCCGCCGCCTGTGGATCAGCGGTGTACGGCGACGAGATCGGCGCCGCCTTGTGAGGAGACAGACGCGCCGTAACCGCTCGGGCCACACTCGCGGCCACGGTCTCCTGAAACTCCAGGCGCCCCGGGCCGCTGCTCTCGAACGTGCCGTTCCAAACTTGTGTCTGGCCGCGCGCCTCCAATAGGCGGACCGCAACCCGGGACCGCCCGGCTTCGGTCCGGACGCTGCCCTCGATGAGGTAGTCGGCCGCGAGATCCGCCAGCCCCGCCTTGCGCGCGGCGTATCGCGCGGCCGAGGTACGTCCGATCACCGCCAGGCGCTCCGGATCGGCTGCGCCCAGTTGTGTCGTCAGTTCATCCGTGAGACCAAGTGCCACCGGCCCACCCGTGGTTTCCGGCGTCAGGTCCTCGAAAGGCAGCACCGCGAGGCGGGCGGTGTGACGTGGGAACAGGAGAAATCCGGCCGCGATCCCTGCTATGACCAACGTCGCTGCCACCGCCGGCCAATACCGGTGTTTGCTCCTTGCGTTCGGCTTGATCTCCGGCGTCACCTGCTCTACCGGCGCCACGAAACGGTAGCCCTGGCGAGGCACGGTCTGGATGAACCGCGGCGCTTCGGAATCGTCGTTCAAGGCGGCGCGGATGGCCGCGACACAGACGTTCAGGCCGCGGTCGAAATCGACGAACACCTCGGTGCCCCAGACCTCGCGCTGGATCTCCTCGCGGGAGCAGACCTGGCCGCCGCGCTCCGCGAGCAGACGGAGTACCCGGAACTGCTGGGGCGTCAGGCGAACCAGGATGCCGCCGCGGCGCAGCTCCTGTCCGTCCACGTCGAGCTCGAACACGCCGAAGCGCAGGGCCACCGCTTCAGTATACGCAGGGCCCCCCCTTTTACCGCGGCGCGGAGCACCTGTCCGCCGTTAACACTGCGCTGCAACTCGCACGCGCGGAAGCGGTTATTCACTTACACAAAATTGACCCACACGGTCTTGCGGCGGCGGGTGCAGACGGCCAGAATCGGCGCATGACACCCACCAGACGCACTCTACTCGCGGCCTCTGCGAGCGCAGCCATCTACGCCCAGAGCGCCAAACCCGACATCTTCCAGGCGGTCGCCGCCGGCGACGTGAAGCTGGCCACCGAACTGCTCGATGCCAACCCCGAACTTGCCCGGGCCCGCTCGTCCGATGGCCGGACTCCCCTCCACTACGCCACGCCCACCGGGAACCTCGAAATGGTGACCCGGCTGGCCACCCGCGGAGCCGAGCTGAGCGCCGGTCCGGAGAGCCCGCTGCTGGCAGCGATTGACCTGCCGGACCACGAGGCGGCGTCCGGCATCGCACATTTCCTGCTGATGAACGCCTCCGACCCCAACGCCCGAACCCGCGACGGCCGCAGCGCGCTCGAGATTGCCCGCGCGCAAGGCTACGGCGACATTGCGAAGATGCTGATCCATCGGGGCGCCAGGACCGTCGATCCGGGCAAGATCGCGATCGCGTGGTATGGACGCCGCTACATCCAGGACATCCACGGCCGGCCGGTCAACCGCGACGACCTCAACGGCCTGGCGTGGACCCTTGTCAATCAGTTCGCCTCCGTGGCTCACGCCGACTTCGACAAGGCGAAACAATTGTTAAAGGATCACCCCGCATTGCTCAATACGCGCGCCAGTTGGGACGAAGGCGCGGTCGAAGCGGGCGCGCACATGGGCCGGCTCGATATCACAAGCTTCCTGGCCGACGCCGGCGCAACGGTCTCGACCTGCACCGCCGCGGTGCTCGGCGAGGAGAAGATGGTCCGCGAGGCGTTGGCTGCCGATCGCCGCTCGGTCCGCGAGCGCGGCGCGCACGACCTGCCCATCCTGGCCTACACCGCCTTCGCGAAGGAGCAGCCTGCGATCGCCGACGCTCTGCTGGGCGCGGGCGCCGACGTGCATGCGCGCGCGTTCAACCAGACGGTGCTCCACCTCGCCGCGGCCAAGGGTTATGTTGAACTCGCAACGCTGTTTCTCGATCACGGCGCTGATGTGAACGCCACCGTAAAGACCCGCAATGGGCTCGTGACGCCGCTCGATCTTGCGGTGAAGGCCCAGCAGACAAAGATGGCGCAGCTTCTCAGGGAGCATTCCAACTGACACCGCCACGTGCTAAATTTTTAGCATAAGCATGCTAAAAAGACAGCACATCATCCTGCCGATCCTGCTGGCCACCGGATGCGCCTCGCGGGGGCCCGCCACCTGGCGGTTCGCGGACCAGGTCCTGACGCCGCCCCGGGTGCGGCCGAGCTTTACCGTGCAGCGGGGCGAGGCGCGCGGGGCGTGTCCGCGGGGGGACGCCGTCGCGGTGGACGCCCGCAAGGGACGGCTCAAAATCGCCGTGAACCGCGCGGCTCTCGAGCGGCAGCCGAGGGGCTGGCTCGCCGACTGGGCGGCCGCCGCGGAAGACGGCCGCTGCATTTCGCCGGGCCAGGGCTCGGTGCTGGCCGAACGCGTTCTGGAATCGGTTCCGCTTGCGAGCGGCGTCCGGTTCCGGCTGGTGCGCGCCGACGACGTGCGCGCCGGATTCATCGACCTGGGGCCGCAAAACCGGCTGGAGGTGATCAGCCCGATCCTGCGCCCGGGAGCGAACGAGGACGCCCCATTGACCGAAGAGGTTGGCGTCTCGGGAGCGGGAAACACCATCGACGTCACGCTCAGGGTCTCGCCCGATTTGATCGGCCACGAGACCGCCTGGTACGGCTTCGAGCCGAAGGCAGGCGGCGGCACGCGAATCGCCGCCATCTCCGCCGAAACCAGCATTCAGCGGAAGGTTGAACCGCGGTCTGCTCCAGCCAAAAACTACTTCACGTTCGGCCGCGACACCGGCTTCTACCGGCTGTTCTACAAGGCGGACCAAACCGCGGTGCTGGCGGGGACGGAGACACGGGGCCAACTGCCGCAGGACCTGGATGCCTGCGGCCGGGTTGCCTGCGTGACGATCCCGAAGCGGGTCGGAGTGAATCCGTACCTCGTGGTGAGCGTCAATAGCAAGCCGCTGGCGGTGCCGGCCCACATGGCGCCGACCGTCCGCAGCGTGGTCGCAGCGGCGAAGATGAAGCCGGAAAACGTGTTGGGAACGCTTCGCGTCACCAAGCCCTTCGGCGGTCGGCAGGTGCCGGTGGAATTCGACCGCTCGAAGAACGACATCCTCGGACTGGTGCTCACTGGAGACGAGGAGATTCATTGGTGAGACATCAGCTCCTCATGCGCAGCAGAAGGTAGAGGCCGGCGAGCGCGAAGACTACGTCCGGGGCCCAGGCGGCGAGCGACGGCTGAAGCAGGCTGGCGTCGCCTAGCTTCTCAAATAGCGTCCCGATGGCCAGGTAGCAGGCGGCGATGCCGAGGCTGATACCGATGCCGGTCATGGCGCCGCGGTTGCCGACCAGGAACCCGAACGGGATGGCGATCATGGCCATGATCAGGGCGAACAGGGGCAGGCTGAATTTTCGGAAGAGGCGCACCTGCAATTTGACGGTGCCTTCGAAGCCGCTCTGGCGCAGATCCTTGATGTAGTTCTCGAGCTGGAGGAAGTTCATCTGCTCGTCCTTCAGCGCCTCATTGAGGAAATATTCGGGCCGCTCGGTCAGCTCGTCGAAGCTCCTGGTCTTGAATACGGAGTAAGTGGCGGGCGTGCAGAACGAGCCGTCGTAGCCGCAGGTCCAGCCGTCTTCGAAGACCCAGCTGTTGAGCTGGTTGCTCCAGCGGGCCTGTTTGGCGAAGATCTGGCGGGTGAGGCGGAAGGTCTTGCGGTCGAGCTCGAAGACGTAAGCCTCGTGCATGACGCTGGCGTCGCCGGAATTGTCGAAGAAGCGGTAGTAGAAGATGCGGGTGCCGTCGGAGCCCATCCGCCAGGTGCGGTCGGGACGCAGGTAGGTTTGCGTCTGGCGGCCCTTGATGTGGTCGCGCAGGGCGTCCTGAATGCGGTTGGCCGGCGCGACATAGTAGTAATCGAAGGCGAAGAGGCCGCCCGCGAGCAGCGCGCTGCCGATCAGGATGGGCGCGGCCAGGCGATAGAGGCTCACGCCACAGGCGCGGAACGCGGTGATCTCGTTGTGCTTGCTCATCACTCCGAGCGCCGCCAGGACGCCGACGAGCACGCTGACCGGCAGCGTTTCGTAGATCAGCCGGGGAGTGAGGAAGAACAGATAGGTGAACATCTCGCGCAGGGAGATGTGGTTGCGCAGCATGTCGTTGATCAGCTCGAAGAAGTCGTAGACCAGGATCAACGAGACGAAGCTGGCGAGCACCAGGAAGACGTAGAAGACGAAGTTGGAGAGGAGGTAGGTGTCCACCAACTGCGGCAGCAGCGGCAGCCGCCAGGCGCCGAGGCGGGAGGCGGATTTGGGCGACAGGACGGCTTTGATGCGGTCCATGGCGTCGCCGACGTGCGCGCGCAGGTTCTCCATGATGCTGCTGTCGCCGGGGCGCTCCATGCGGCCGAGCAGGACGGCGCCGACCAGAAAGAAAGCGCAATTGGGCAGCCACAGCACCGCGGGAAAATTTTTCCCGCGGGCGAGTCCGGTGAGCGAGGCGAATGCCAGGTAGTAGCAGAAGAAAGCTACGAAGATGGCGTTGACGTAGCCCGCCGACTTACCGCCCTTGCGGGTGGCGATGCCGAGCGGGATGCCGACCATGGCGAGCATGATGCAGGCCACGGGCAGGGTGAAGCGGCGGTGCAGCTCGATCTGGGTTTCGATCCAATCGGGCTTGTCGCGCGGATAGACGCGGAGCTCGTGGGTGCTCATGCCGACCGACCGAAGGGCTGTCTGGGTGGGCGGACTGGCGTTCAAGGCCTGCTGGCCGCTGGGCGCGTAGGTGTCGCGCGAGGTCTGGTCTTTGCCCATCTCGTGCGTGGAGTAACTGCGCAGGGAGAGCTGGATGCGGTTATTTTTGACATCGGGAACGGCGACGGCATGGTCGGCGACGGTGATCATGGGGCCGACGGCCTGGTCGCGCAGGCCGGCGGCGCGCTTCTCGGGTTCGCCGATATCGGCCACGAAGACGGGGCCCCAGAGGGCAGGCTCACCGGGGCGCACATTGCCGACGTAGAGGATCGTGTTCGGAAAGTTTTCGACGAAGACGTTGGGGGTGATGTCGGCGGAGAGCTGTGTTTCTTCGAGCTGGTTGACGAGCTGGGTGTATTTCCGGATGGAGGCGGGGGTCAGGCGGAGCGTGGTGTAGGCGCCTACGCCGCCGCCGATCAAGGCGAACAGGAGGACGGGTGCGATGACGCGCTGGCTGGAAACGCCGGCTGCGCGCATGGCGATGATCTCGCCGTCTGAGGCCATGCGGCCCAGGCCGATCAGAATGCCTACCAGGACACCGAATGGGATGGTGTAGGGCAGCACGCCGGGCAGGGCGAGGGCGAAGAGCTCCAGCACGATGCGCGAGTTGGCTCCGTTACTCTTGACGAGCAGCTCGAAGATGGGGTCGGCGCCGCGGAGAAAGAGGATGAAGGTGGCGAGCAGAGTGCCGAGGATGGCGCTGGAGAGGATCTCGCGGAAGATGTACCGGCCCAGGATGCGAAGCACGACGCGTTACTCCTAGCCGGGTGTTCTCACCGCAGCGACGAAGAGGCGCTGAGCAAAACGCCGAGGATCTTGAGTCAACGCGTCAACTCCGGGGCGGAGACGATGGGGAGCTGGGGCATCTCTTCTTCGATGGGGTGGAGCTCCAGATCGTCGATCAGGATCGAGGGGGCGATCACGCAGGCTTCGGTGGTGAAACCGCCGCCGCCAATGATGGCGAACAGCGCGCCATTTTCCATGTACTCGAGCACGTTGTTGTCGTTGCCGGCGGCCAGGATGTCTTTCAGGGAACGTGCGTTGAAACCGCGGAAACGCAGGCCGCGAACGATTTCCTCGCGACCATCGGGGAAGAGTTTGTAGACCAGGATGGGGAGGCTGACGGGACGCCCGCCCTGCTGGCCGGCGAAGATGCCGCGCAGCTCGGCCGGGCTGCCGGACGAGGGGAAGTCCATCTTGCGCACGATGATGCCGTACGGCTTGTTGCGGGCCTTGATCAGCTCGACCATCTTTTTGTGGAGCTCGGCGACGGTGACGGCGTCCGTGGAGCTGACGAAGAGGTTGCTGATGGTGGCCATGTTGGCGCCGAGGGAGCCGGGCAGGCGGGCGCGGCCGTTGGAGCCTTCGTAGCCGCGGACGGGCTGGCGGGTGAGGAGGTAGTTTTTGAGGACGCCTTTTTCGATCAGGCGCAGGGGTTTGGCCACGACCGCTTCGCGGTCCACTTTGTAGCTGGCGAAGAGAGCGCGTCCGCGCCATTCGGTCTGGGTGGGGTCATCGACCACGTCGAACGTCTCAGGCAAGACGCGCGAACCGGCGCGGCCTTCGAACTCGCTGGGCTGCACGGCGCCGCCGCGCCCGCCGCCGCCTGCCGGGGAACGGGTGAGCGCGAGGTTGCGGCCCAGCACTTCGGCGAATACCTGCGCGCCGGCAGTGCCTTCGAACAGCACAGGCCCGTTGTAGTCCTCACCCTTGGGCGCGTGCGAGAGGGCGACGAGATTTGCGGCCATGGCGGCGATGGAGCGCTCCATCTCGGACTGCGGGGGGAGGTGGGCGGCATCCTGGGCGTGGAAGGTCACGGCATCGCGCAGGCTCATGCCGTCGGAAGCCTGGGAAGAGGCGCGGGCGCGCAGGAAGGTGACGCTTTCCGGCTCGCGGACCTGGGAGCCCTCGGTGTTCATCAGGCTGAAGCCGCCCTCGCTGGCTTCGAGCTCGATACCGGATGTCTTGATCTCCGGGTATCCGGCGAAGACCGCCGAGAGCGAGCGGACGCGCGAGACGAGCGCCTCTTCGTCGACGGCCAGGTGAAGGATGGGACGGATGGACGTGACCGGCTCGGCGTGAGCGAAATCGTTGAGCTGATCGCCCTGCTGGATGTTGCGGAGGGCGGCGCGTTTGCGAGAGAGGGTCTCGACGGCGGACTTGTAGGCGCCGTCGGTGAGCAGCCAGAGGTAGCGGCGAAACAGCGGGTAGGAATCCTCGAGCGGGAAACGTTCCAGGTCATAGCGCGATCCGCCGAAGCCCCCGCCGCCAACATTGGTGTTGTCGAACTTATAATCGCCGACGCGGACGTGAATCTCGGGCAGGCGGAATTGCTGGCGCTGGCGCGTGAGCATGCCACCGAGGCTGGCGGAGGCAGTGAAATCCTCCTCCTGGTTGACGAGGTACTCGACGAAGTAAGGGCCTTCGAGGTTGGAAACCGTCATCGATTTGGCGCGGGCCAGCTCGTCGCGCATGGCCTGGAAGAGGGGATCGGCGGGCGCGGTGTTGGACTGGGCGCACAGGAGGGCGGCGAGCGCGGCGCCCGCGACGGATACGAAGAGAATGCGGGCGCGCGTCACTTCGATTTCTCCATGGTAGTGGGCTCGGGAAGCAGCGGAGGACGCTCGTTGGACTTGGCTTTTTTCTCGATTTCGATTTCCGATACCAGGATGGCGGGAGAGACGGCCGAGACCGGGACGGAGCCCGACTCGGCTCCGCAATAGCCGTTGAAGACTTCGGGCTTGTCGCCGGTGGCGATGATTTTGGAGAAGCTGGCCAGGGGAGTGCCGACGATATCGGCGCCGCGGACGAGCTCATCAGGGCGGCCATCGGGGTAGACGCGGTAAACGATGACCGGCATCACCTTGAAGGCCTGCAAGCCGGCGCGGGCGGTGGTGGTGAAGCCGCCGGTGATGTCGCGGAAATAGAGGCCGTAGGGCTTGTTCTGCTTCTTGATCTCGTCGATGAGCATCTGGCGGAGTTTGGCCTCGGGGACCGCGTTGGCGGATTCCACGATGAGGTTGCTCTGGCGAGAGACGACTTCGAGTCCTGGCTGGCGGCGGCCGTGCCCGTTGGAATGCGAGAAGCCCTTGATGGGCGAGCGCGACATGAGAAATTCCTTGAGCACGCCCTTGTCGACGGCGGTGATCTTCCGGCCTTTGACGCCTTCGTCGTCGTAGTCGTACCAGCCGTTGAGATCGATGTTGCCGACCTTGCGGCGGGTGGGATCGAAGACGACGCTGAGGAAATCGGGCAGGACCTTGAGGCCGACGCTCTTGGTGAAGGTCTGGCCCTCGCTTTCGTCCTTCTGGCGGTGGCCCTCGATGCGGTGGCCGAAGATTTCGTGGAAGAGCACGCCGGCGGCGCGTCCGGAGAAGATGGCGGGGCCGAGGAAGGGCTCGGCTTCGGGGGCCTTGAGGAGGCGGGAGACGTCGTTGGCGACGCGGTCGATGGCCGCGAGCACGACCTTGTCATCGGGCAGGCCGGACTCGTCCACGGCCTCGAAGGTTTCGAACGAGCTCAGGTCGGTGCCATCGGAGGCGCGGGAGGATGCATTAATAATGATGCGGGCGAATCCGCGGCCGTGGACGATGCGCGAGCCCTCGCTGTTGACGAAATAGCGGGTATCGTTCTGATGGAACACCGCGACGTGCGAGGTGAGGACGGTGGGATAGTTTTTGAAGCGGCCGGACCACTGGCGCACGCGTTCCTGCCACATGGCCTCGTTGAATTTCGGCTTGGGCGGCACCTGGATAAAGGTGGCGGGCGGCTCGATGGAGAAATCGTCGGAGTCGTCTTCGGCGGCGACGCGCACCTGGGTGTTGGTTTTGATGCGGATGAGGCGCTCGGCGGCGGCGCGATAGGCGCGGTCGGTATCGAGCCAGAGGCGGCGCTTGATGGAATTGACATTGTCCTCGTAAGAGACGAGGGCGCCGGAGGTGAACTGTCCGCGGTCGTTGCGGATGCGGTGGTAGTTGTCGAGCTTGGGCGAGCCGACGCGGATGGAGACGTCGAGGGTACGGCTCTTGACGCCACTGGTGGCATCGACGGTGCCGAGCGTGCCGGAGACGGAGTGGGTCTCGACCTCGGTGATCTCGTAGCTCAGGAAGTAGGGGGGCGGGTCGGCCTTTTCCTTGAGGGCGGAGAAATTGCGGTTGAGTTCCTGGGACATGGCGTCGAGGAGGACGTTGGGTTGGGCCGTCGCAAGCCGCGCCAGGCTGAGAAACAGCGGCAAACAAAAGAAGAATAGGCGGGTCAAACCACAAGCATAGCAGAGGCGAAGATGGGCGGAAGTGCGCGGACGGAAGCGAGGGCGGAATCTGAGAGGCGTCGGGATGCGTAGGTCCGAACAGGCGAATAAAGGGCGATGAAAATTTGTGCTCTTGTTTGTTTTCAACGACATGGTGGGTTCGTTTTTTCACTGGACATTGTTGCGGGCCCGCGCCGCCCTCCGCATGCTGCAACGGGTGCTTCCGAGCGCGCACAGGGCCTCCCCTGAGCAGACGGTAGCATGGCGGGATGGGGGAAGAAGGCAGAGGTTTCGGATAAGTGGAGCTGAATCAATACAAAATAAAGCTCGGCGACCGGTGACAGGCGCCAGTCCAGTAATAATCGCCATTGAGTTGCATCGCTGACACGTTCAGATGCCTAAAAGAACGGCCATCAGTGGCTTGTCGCCGCCGGAAAAATGCAAATGACTTGCAACAAGCTCTTGACAGCAGGCAGGCGGGAGATTACGCTGATTCTAAACTGCCCACGGTTCCGAGGGATCGGGGGGAGAAAAATCGAGATGCAGATCCCCGCGCCACCCGGCGAGGACAACGCAGGGATCTGATGCTGTCCAGTCCGAGGACCGGCGCACATTCATGTTACGCGCGCCGGCCCATCGATGCAAGGAGAGGTATGTTCATTCCGGAGCAGAGACGCGCATCAGACAAATCTTCCAGTTCGT
>DATJYW010000194.1:0-4196 GCA_035499435.1 Candidatus Acidiferrales bacterium
TCGCGTGGCGACGAACACGCTGATCGGGTTGGCGATCCCGCCAAAAAACAAGGGCGCCACGCTGAAGAACGCAACATGGGTGACATCCAGGTGGCGCGCCTCGCTGAAGTAGGTCGGCAGCCACGTCACGTAAAAATACCAGCCGTAAGACAGGCAAAAGTATTGCAAACAGATCATCCAGACCTGCTGCGAAAGCGCGAACTTCGCCCACGGGACATCGCCGTGCCCGGTGGCGTTTTCGGCCGCGTGCGACAATAACTCCCGCTCCCCGTCATTGAGGTGCGGATTCTCCCTTGGGTCGTTGCGGTACCACCGGTAGAACAGCACGGCCCACACGACGCCGATTGCGCCGAAGATCTCGAACGCGTGGCGCCACCCCACATATTTCATGACCAAGGCCACCAGCGGCGGCGTAAACGCTCCGCCCCAGCGCGCGGAGAGCCACATGATGCCCTGCGCCCGCACGCGCTCGCGCCCCGGCAGCCAAGTCGTAAATGCCTTGGTGAGGTTGGGGAAGCACCCGGCCTCCCCGGCGCCAAACAAAAAGCGCGTGGTCACCAGCGACGCGAAGTTCCACGCCCAGCCCGTCGCCGCCGTGAAAAAGCTCCACCACAGTACGATGCGCATCAGGACGTTGCGCGGACCGTAGCGGTCGCCCAGGTAGCCGCCCGGAATCTCGCACAGCGCATAGGCCCAGCCGAACGCCGTGAACACTGCCCCCATTTCCACCGGGCCCAGGCCCAGGTCATGCCGGATCGCCGTCGCCGCCTGCGAAATGCAGACGCGGTCGATGTAGGTGATCACCGCCAGCGCGACCGCGTAGACCACTACCAGGTGGCGGACGCCGGTTGGGCGCGCGATTCCCGATCGTGTAACTTGCGTGGCCATCCCCTCAACGCACCCGCGTGCGATACACCAGCGCGCCCAAACCGACCGTGGCCAGTGCGCTCAATGACGGAATCGGTTCCGAGATCACACCATATATCATCATGCAGGTCCCAACCAGGATATACGATGCGGGGATCAGAGGCCACGCGAAATCCAGCGTCCGCAGCCGCTGCCACCCGGGACGGCGTCGGAAAACGAACACCGACGCCACCGACAGCGCCGTAAACAGCGTGAGGCTCATGCCGATATAGATGACCAGCTCGGGAAACGGCGTGAAGGTCATCAGCATCGCGCAGGCGCCCTGGCTGAGAATCGCATTGACCGGCGTATGCCAGCGCTCATCCACCTTGGCCGCGGCGGCGAAAAATGCCTTGTTGCGTGCCATCGCGTAGTACACGCGCGGGCCCACAATCACCATCGCGTTCACCGTCGAGACGATGGCCAGCGCCATCAGGCCCGCGAACGTGCCCCCGACGCTGCGGCCAAAGAGATTGTCCGCCGAAAGATCGCCGATGGCCAGCACCCCCTTCATCTGCTCCACCGGCGTGGCGTAGATGAAGGTCATATTCAGCCCGAAATAGAGGGCCGCCACGAGCAGCGTGCCCACGGCGATCGCGGCGGGCAGCGTGCGCTCCGGACGCCGCACTTCCTCCGCCACGTAAGTGGCGGCATTCCATCCGCTGTAGCCGACCATCACCCACAGCAGGCTCACGATGAACTGCGCCGGCAGGCCCAGCGTCGAGGTGCGCACCGCCGGCGTCGAGAAGTGGCTCCAGTCTCCGCTCCCGGCAGTAAACCCGAGGATGATGAATCCGGTGACCACCACCAGCTTGGTGGCGGTCAGCACGGTCTGCAGCCGCGCGATCCGCCCGATGCCGAAAAGGTTCAGAATGGTGAAGAACACTATCAAACCGGCAGCGGTCAACTGTCCCGCGCCGAGGTGTAGCGAGAGTGCGCCCGATCCGATCACCAGCGGCGCGGCCGATTGCTTCAACGCCGGAAAAAAATGGCTCAGGTACCCCGAGAAGGCCAGAGCCGCCGCGGCGATCGGCGCGGAGAAGCCCGCGAAAAACGACACCCAGCCGGTCATGAAGCCCCACTCCGGTCCGAATGCGTGGGTCAGGTAGACGTACTCCCCGCCTGAGCTGGGAAAATTGATGCCAAGCTCCGAATAGCTCAACGCCCCGGCCAGCGCAAACAGCGCTCCCACCGTCCAGCAAGCGAGGATCAGGCGCGCGCTTCCCAGGTCGCCGGCCATGAACCCGGTGGTGGCAAAAATCCCGGTGCCCACCATGTTTGAGATGACCAGCGCGGTGGCGCCGAAGAATCCGATCTGCCGCAGCAGTCCGGGCTTGGAAGGTTGAGCTGTAGGGGCGGTCATTTCCGACCTACAGCCATTCTATGGCATCGGGTCGCGATGTCGCGTCAGGGTCGTCTTTTTCGCAACCTGGATTTGGCGATCTCCCGCGCCTTTTCCAGGGCCTCCGCGGCATTCACGCGGACATCCGGCTCCACGCCGGTCCCCTCCCAGTCGCGGTCGGAGACGGGATTGATCGGCTTCACCTCGCGAATGCCCATTCCGAAGTGATCGTCCAGCCGATAGAAGACCCCGGAATGCGTCGTGCCGCGCGTGTTCTCGCCCACCAGCGTGGCCCGTTTTGAGCATCTTCAGGTCGTAGGAGAAGTGCTCCGCGGCGGAGGCCGTCCGGGGCGACGTCAGCAGGTATACCGGTTTGTCGGCAAGCTCGCTTCCCGCAACCGGCCGCGTCCAGGATTGCCGGTTGGTGTTTTCCCAGGGATTGAACATGTACTCCGGATGGTCGAAGAGGTTTTATCGATCATATGCCGCCGGGGCGCGGATTGCAGGGGGGACCGGAGCACGTTTACAATGCCTGCACGCCATCATGAATTCCACCACGCCCCGCTACAACCGTCGCCAGGTCCTTGGTGCGGCGATGCTCGCTCCCGTCCGCCTGCTCGCCGCCCCGAATGACTTGGACATGCAGATCGCGCCGCTCAGCCCGCACACATTTCGCCTGACCGTGGGCGGAAATCCTCGCGACGACGGCACGTTGGTTCAGCCAGGCTGGGGCGCGCCGCTGGTCACGGTGCGCGGAGCCTTTGCGCCGCAGACCGCGAAAGCCGGCGACGTGGTGGTCAAGCTTTCCTCCGCGCCACTCTCCGCGGCAATCGAGACCGCAAAGGGCGAACCCGTGCAGCAGCTCACCATCGACCCCGCATCCGGAGTTCTTTCGTTTTCCGCCGGCAGCGCCCCGCTGCTCGGACTCGGCGAGGGCGGCCCCCAGTTCGACCGGCGCGGCAACGCCATTCCGGGACGCAGCGGACAGGGCGGCTATCAGCTCCGCAATTTCGGCGGGCGCGTACCCATCAACTGGCTGATCGGCACCGCCGGATGGGCCATGTTCATCCATGCGCCTTACGGCTCGTTCGACCTTACAGGCGCGGAGGGCAGGTTTGTGCCGCAATCGCGGGATGCCGCGTTCCCGCTGGACGTCTTCTTCGTCACCTCGACCGACCCTGCCGTGCTCATGGGTGAGTATGCCCGTCTCACCGGCTATCCAGAGTTGCCGGCGCTGTGGACGCTTGGATATCAGCAGTCCCACCGCACGCTAGCCAGCCGCGACGAGATCCTCGCCGAGGCCAAGACCTTCCGCGAAAAGAAACTGCCGTGCGACACCATGATCTACCTCGGCACCGGATTCTGCCCCTCCGGCTGGAACACCAACAACACCGAGTTCACGTTCAACCGGAAGGTGATGCCCGACCCCAAAGCCATGTTCGACGCCCTGCACCGCGATCATTTCAAGGTCGTGCTGCACGTGGCATATCCCACCGGCATTCGCGAGATGCGCGGCAGCATGAAGGATCCCTGCGACCCCAAGGTTCGCGCCGAGCAGCAGACGAGCTGCTATTGGGAGATGCACCGCCCCGTCTTGGACATGGGCGTCGATGGCTGGTGGCCCGACGAAGGCGACGCCCTGGATGCACCATCCCGCCTCGTGCGCAACCGGATGTACTGGGACGCCATGCTGCTCGACCGTCCCCACGAGCGCCCGTTCGCGCTCAACCGCAACGGGCAGGCCGGGATGCAGCGCTACGCCGCGTTCCTCTGGAGCGGCGACGTCAACTCCGAGTGGGCCACGCTGCGCAATCACGTTCCGGTGGCCGTCAACACCGGCCTCACCGGCGTTCCCTACTGGGGCACCGACATCGGCGGCTTCATCCCCACGCGCGAGTTCACCGGTGAGCTGTACGTGCGCTGGTTCCAGTTCGGTGCGTTCTGTCCC